>NZ_JBOGBT010000109.1:0-40083 GCF_051656365.1 Silvania sp.
CAGATCCAGCGCATACCACTCGGAGAAGATGGTGGTGTGGTTTTTCAGGTTTTGCTGATACAGGGTGTGCAACAGCGCGTGACCGGTACGGTCCGCTGCCGCTGCAGTACGTGCCGCCTGCTCGCCGCCGAAGTTCTTCGACTGGCCGCCAAACGGACGCTGATAGATGGTGCCGTCTTCCAGACGGGAGAATGGCAGACCCATATGGTCCAGCTCCAGAATCGCTTCCGGGCCGGTTTTACACATATATTCGATGGCGTCCTGGTCACCGATGTAATCGGAGCCTTTTACCGTGTCATACATGTGCCATTCCCAGTTATCTTCATGGGTATTACCGAGCGCCACGGTGATGCCACCCTGCGCAGAAACGGTATGGGAACGGGTCGGGAACACTTTAGAGAGCAGCGCACAGGTCTGGCCGCTCTGGGAAATTTGCAGTGCCGCGCGCATACCTGCGCCACCGGCACCAATCACGACAGCATCAAATTCTCTGACTGGCAGTTTCATCACACACCCCACACCACAACGAATCCATAAATAACGTAAACCACCAGTGCAACCACGATTGCCAGCTGCAGCGGCAGGCGAATAGCCAGGGGTTTAACGTAATCGGTCAGTACCTGCCACATGCCGATCCAGGCGTGGATCAGGATGGAAAACAGCGCCAGCAGGGTGAAGACTTTGGTGAAAGCAGAACCGAAGAAGCCGGTCCAGATTTCCCACGTCAGGTCGCCGCTGGTGGCAAAGAAACCGATCATGTAGATGATGTAGAGCGTGAGTACGATGGCGGTAGCACGGACCAGAATGAAGTCATGTACGCCGTTGCGTCCAAATGCGGAGGCGTTGCTTACCATACGAGAACTCCTGCAAGAAGTGAAAGCACGACAGTGATGACAAATGAAATGTTAGCGGTTCGTTTGCCGGCTTCGAAGGTCTCTTCCAGATAACCAAAGTCCATCAGCATATGACGCACACCCACGACGACGTGGTAGGCCAACGCGGTCAGGATGCCCCACATGATAAATTTCACGAAGAAACCGTTCATGATGGCAGAGGCCTGCTGGAATCCTTCCGGAGACGAGAGGCTGGTACCGAGCAACCACAAGAGGATACCCACCGCGACAAACGTGATCACACCGGATACACGATGAAGGATGGACGCTATTGCCGTTACAGGGAATCGGATCGTTTTCAGATCCAGATTGACAGGTCTTTGTTTTTTCACATTTCTTATCATGAATAACGCCCACATGCTGTTCTTATTGTTTCCTTCCTCCGGACTGCGTGCGGGTCAGACAGCGTGCCTTTTATATAACTACGCGTCATGTATAACATCGCTTCCAGATGTTCAAATGACGCATTACAACGCTGGTTGGCTCGGGATTGCAGGGTTTTCCGGAGACCTGGCGGCAGTATAGGGCGTTCACAAAATCATTACAATTAACCTACATACAGTTTGTCGGGTTTTATGCCGAACAGTGATCAGAGTCACGATAACAACATCTTTTTAAATTTTAATCATCTGATTTGACAAATGTTAAACATTATTGTTACAAACGTCACCAGAAAAGGCATATAATGCGCAAAAGTTATGAGGTCTCTCTTTCACCTGAGAATAAGTTATGTAACAGTGTGATGGTATTGACCGAAGTTATCAGGACAGTTATTAGTGATATACAGGTTTGAATAATTCGGACTGCGCAAACACTGATTTGCTGTTACTTCTCTGATTTCTCATTTGTTTACCTGCTAGCGCCATTGCTCTGTACCCAGGTTTCCTCCTCGTGAGCTGAGCGGCGAGCCCAATAACAAACTGGTAACAATGATTAAACAGCTGAATGCAAATCCGGGATACGGGCAGTCTTAAGCAATAAGGCGCTAAGGAGACCGTAAATGGCTGATACAAAGGCAAAACTCACCCTAAATGGTGACGCTGCTATTGAACTGGATGTGCTAAAAGGCACGCTCGGTCAGGATGTTATTGATATCCGTACCCTGGGTTCAAAAGGTGTCTTCACCTTCGATCCAGGTTTCACCTCTACCGCATCTTGTGAATCCAAAATCACCTATATCGACGGTGATGAAGGTATCCTGCTGCACCGCGGTTTTCCCATCGATCAGTTAGCCACTGAATCCAACTATCTGGAAGTGTGCTATATCCTGCTGAACGGCGAAAAGCCGAGCCAGGAACAGTACGATGAGTTCAAAACCACCGTAACCCGCCACACCATGATTCATGAGCAGATCACCCGTCTGTTCCATGCGTTCCGTCGCGATTCACATCCGATGGCCGTGATGTGCGGCATCACCGGTGCGCTGGCCGCGTTCTATCACGATTCGCTGGACGTAAATAACCAGCGTCACCGCGATATCGCGGCGTTCCGTCTGCTGTCGAAAATGCCGACCATGGCGGCGATGTGCTACAAATACTCCATCGGTCAGCCGTTCGTTTATCCACGCAACGACCTCTCCTACTCAGGTAACTTCCTGCGTATGATGTTCGCCACGCCGTGTGAAGAGTACGAAATCAACCCGGTGCTGGAACGCGCCATGGACCGTATTCTGATCCTGCACGCGGACCACGAGCAGAACGCCTCTACCTCTACCGTACGTACCGCAGGCTCTTCAGGCGCGAACCCGTTCGCCTGTATCGCTGCGGGCATTGCCTCCCTGTGGGGACCGGCACACGGCGGCGCGAACGAAGCTGCGCTGAAGATGCTGGAAGAGATCAGCTCCGTTGAACACATTCCAGAATTCGTACGTCGTGCGAAAGACAAAAACGACTCCTTCCGTCTGATGGGCTTTGGTCATCGTGTTTACAAAAACTACGATCCGCGCGCGACCGTAATGCGTGAAACCTGCCATGAAGTGCTGAAAGAGTTGGGCACCAAAGACGACCTGCTGCAGGTGGCGATGGAGCTGGAACACATTGCGCTGAACGACCCGTACTTTATCGAGAAGAAACTGTACCCGAACGTCGATTTCTACTCGGGCATCATCCTGAAAGCGATGGGTATTCCGTCTTCCATGTTCACCGTGATCTTCGCGATGGCCCGTACCGTGGGCTGGATTGCGCACTGGAACGAAATGCACACCGACGGGATGAAAATTGCGCGTCCACGCCAGCTGTATACCGGCTACGACCAGCGCGACTTCAAAACCGACGTCGCAAAACACTAAGCCAGAACGCCGGGGAACGCCCCGGCATTTTGTGCCTGAATACCAAAATGGCCTCCCGGCAATGGGCGGCCATTTTTTATCGCTTTTTGCGCCATTCCGGCGATACACTCCGTCAACCATTTTTCGCAGAACATCAGCATAAAATCCGTAAAACTAGACATCACTCGGATTTTCGTCTTAAAGTCCCCCGGGTACCACTAGACAAAACCACCAGAAGGTTATCAAATAGTTAAATAATATATCGCTGAATGTAAAAGAAAGACCCATCACGATGGTCAATAACATTTCAGTGTCGACCAACATCACGGCATACCTTTCGGGAGTATTTATGCAACCCTCAGCCAGTCAACACGAAAGCCGAACGTTCTTCGGCCATCCTTATCCGCTGGGCTCGCTCTTCTTCACAGAGATGTGGGAGCGATTCTCGTTCTACGGCATTCGCCCGCTTCTGATCCTGTTTATGGCGGCAACCGTATACGACGGCGGCATGGGGCTGGCGCGTGAAAACGCCTCGGCCATCGTCGGGATCTTTGCCGGCAGCATGTACCTGGCCGCGCTGCCGGGCGGCTGGCTGGCGGATAACTGGCTCGGCCAGCAAAAAGCCGTCTGGTACGGTTCAATTCTGATTGCCCTCGGCCATCTGTCGATTGCCCTCTCCGCCTTTATGGGCAGCAGCCTGTTCTTTATCGGCCTGATGTTTATCGTGCTCGGCTCCGGCCTGTTCAAGACCTGTATCTCGGTGATGGTCGGCACGTTGTACAAGAAAGACGATGCCCGTCGTGATGGTGGCTTCTCGCTATTCTATATGGGCATTAACATGGGGTCGTTTATCGCGCCGCTGATCTCTGGCTGGCTGATTAAAACCCACGGCTGGCACTGGGGCTTTGGTATTGGCGGTATCGGAATGCTGGTGGCGTTAGTCATCTTCCGTCTGTTTGCCGTGCCGGCGATGAAACGCTACGACAGCGAAGTGGGCCTCGACTCCACCTGGAATAACCCGGTGGCGAAGAAAAACGGCGTGGGCGCATGGCTGCTGGCGCTGGCCGTCGGCGTGGCGGTGATTGTGACGCTGATTGCCCAGGGCGTGATTGTGATTAACCCTGTGGCGGTTGCCAGCGTGCTGGTGTATGTCATTGCCGTCTCGGTGGCGCTGTATTTTATCTGGCTGTTTGTGTTTGCCGGGCTGAACCGCAAAGAGCGCGCCAGGCTGCTGGTGTGCTTTATCCTGCTGGTCTCCGCCGCCTTCTTCTGGTCGGCGTTCGAACAGAAACCGACCTCATTCAACCTGTTTGCCAACGATTACACCAACCGCATGATAGGTGATTTTGAGATCCCGGCAGTGTGGTTCCAGTCCATCAACGCGCTGTTTATTATTATTCTGGCACCGATCTTCAGCTGGGCCTGGCCTGCGCTGGCGCGTAAAAACGTGCGTCCGGGCAGTATCACCAAGTTTGTTATCGGTATTTTGTTTGCCGCTGGCGGCTTTGGCCTGATGATGCTGGCCGCGCAAAACGTCCTTAATGGCGCAGGCGCGGGCGTATCCCCCCTGTGGCTGGTGGGCAGTATCCTGATGCTGACCCTGGGTGAGCTGTGCCTGAGCCCGATTGGGCTTGCCACCATGACCCTGCTGGCACCGGAGAGAATGCGCGGCCAGATGATGGGCCTGTGGTTCTGTGCCAGTGCGCTCGGTAATCTGGCGGCAGGCCTGATTGGCGGTCACGTGAAGGCCGATCAGCTGGATATGCTGCCTGACCTGTTCGCCCGCTGCTCCATCGCGCTGCTGATCTGTGCCGCGGTGCTGATCGTGCTGATTGTCCCGGTGCGTCGCATGCTGGCGAACGCGCAGGTGAAGGAAGCCCCTAAACCGGTGACTACCGCCTGATTCAACGCCATAACATGCAAAAGCCGGGATTCACCCGGCTTTTTTATTTCTGACACCCAGGGCACCAGTAGAATGGTCGTGACGAAAGGTGAGTTCGCTCAATCGCCCCCCCGCACCGCTCGCAGGGTTTCCCCTCCCGATGAAAGACCTTAAAGCGAAACAGCGCCCCGTGATGCTTATTGTCATCCACCACCCCGCGCGTGGTATACGACAGGCGCGGGATCGCCAGCAGCGCCTGCGCAAGCGCGTCAAGCTGCACCTCGCTCAACTGAGCGGCTTTGTGCTGCGCCGCCAACGCCACCTCCCAAAGGATCTCCACCCGTAGATAGTTGCCCAACCCGGCAAGAAACGCCTGGTCCAGCAGCAGGCCGGAAAACTGCCGATTGCGAAACCGGGGCGACAGCAGCCGCGCTTTGACATCCTCTGCCGTCAGCCGGACATCCAGCACGTCCGGCCCGACCCGCTGTAGAAACGGATGGGTGGTGAGCTGTTCCGGGGTGAGCATTTCAATGTCCGAGGCGCTGTACAGCAGGACGGTTTTCTCTGCGGTTTGCAGCTTCACCCGCAGCACCCGCGTGGTTTGCGGTTCATCGCCGGTCTCAACCACCCGCCAGACGCCGTATAGCTGGTTATGGCTGTAGAGCGTCAGCTGATTCGAAAAGTGGGTCAGCAGCGCTTTGCCGCGTGTTTCTATCTGCGTCACCGTCTGGCCGACAAGCTGTGACGAGTAAGGCGCTAGCTGCGGGAAGGCAAACCACACCTCAGTGAGTGGTTTGCCTTTGATCGCCGCCTCCAGGCTATCCGCTGCACGGCGGATCTCCGGACCTTCTGGCATGTTTACATCCTTATTTAGTGTGTTGCACCGCCAGTCGCTTTAATGTCCATCGTCTGGCGTAATCCAACCGCAATGGCGATCTCCAGCGCCTGCTTCACGGTCTGCGCCGCCATGCTCGGGGCACCGGGATGGGCTGCCGCCTGCTCGGGCAGATAAGGGATATGGATGAACCCGCCCTTCGTACCCGGTTTATCCGCCAGCTTATGCAGCAGGCCATACATCACGTGATTACAGACAAACGTCCCGGCAGTCTGGGACACCGAGGCCGGAACCCCGGCTTCGCGCAGCGCCGCCACCATCGCTTTAATGGGTAGCGTGCTAAACCACGCCGCCGGGCCGTCCGCCACAATGGCGACGTCCACCGGCTGCTGGCCGATATTATCCGCGATGCGCGCGTCGTCGACGTTGATGCCCACGCGTTCGACGGTGACATCAACCCGCCCGCCCGCCTGCCCCACGGCAATCACCAGCGTTGGGTCGAGTTCGTCGATGGCGGCATTGAGCACCGACAACGCCTCACCAAATACGCACGGCAGCTGGCGCGTCACCACGCGACAGCCGTCAATATGCATCCCTTCCAGCTGTTTAACCACTTCCCAGGAGGGGTTAATACTCTCTCCGCCAAAAGGGTCAAAACCGGTCATTAATACGGTTCGCATCATCTCTCCTTACAGGAACATCAGGAAGTACAGCAGGAACACGTTGGTGATCAGCAGGAGCACGCCTGTCGGCACCTGCGCTTTGATCACCGCATTTTTATCCGGCAGCTCCAGTAGTGCCGCGGGGACGATGTTAAAGTTGGCCGCCATTGGCGTCATCAGGGTGCCGCAGTAGCCAGAGAACATGCCAATCGCCGCCATCACCGCCGGATTACCGCCGTGCTGCAGAACCAGAATGGGGATGCCGATCCCGGCGGTGACAATCGGGAAGGCGGCGAAGGCGTTCCCCATCACCATCGTCAGCAGCGCCATGCCGATGGCATACACCGCAACGGCGATAAAGCGGCTGTCCACCGCCAGATAGGTTTTGGTCAGCCAGGAGATACCGTCACCCACGCCTGCGGCGGTAAACAGCAGCCCCAGGGTGGCGAGGATTTGCGGCAGGATAAACGCCCAGCCGATGGAGTCCAGCAGACGGCGCGCCTCCTGGATTGGCTGATGCACTTTCTCATGCGTCATCTTCACCGCCATTCCGAGGCCTATCAGCGAGCCGACGGTCATCGAGAACAGGGTTACCAGCGTCGAGTGATTCCCCGGCCCGAACAAGCCTTCCTGCAGACCAGGAATATGGTTAAACATTAACACGCCCACCACGGTAACGACTGGGATCGCCAGCGCCGGGTAGAACAGCCGGTTGCCAAGGCGCTTCGCGCTGGCCTCACGCTCCTGCGGTTGACGCTGGTGATAGCTGCCGAGACGCACGCCGCCAAAGCCCGCGATCAGCGCCAGCCCTACCACCGCCACGCCGACGGCGATATGCACGCTGCGTTTATCCCCGACCAGGGCGTAAGTCCAGTCGCCGAGTAAAAACATCAGGCCGTAAATCCCCCAGAACAGCCCGGTGGTCACCCGGCGCGGGTTGGCCTTATCGCGAAACGACATTAGCGCGACAATCAGCAGCACCAGCCCTGCCAGCCAGTAAAGGTAACTCTGTTGGAAATTCATTTCGCCTCTCCCTGCACTTTGGCCAGCTCGCGTTCCAGATGTTTATCCAGCCGCCATAGCCGGGTGGCGTGAATGATAAAGGCGCAAATCGCCGTCGGGATCCCCCACAGGGCAATGTGCAGCGGTTCGGTCTGGATCCCGCCAGACTCCAGCATAAAGTTGTGCATAAAGATGATCGCCCCGAAGGCGACGAAGATATCCTCCCCGAAGAACAGCCCGACGTTGTCGGTGGCGGCAGACATCGCGCGCAGGCGATAGCGCACTGCTCCCGGCAGCTCGCCATACTTCTGCTCTGCGGCCCCTTCAGCCATCGGCGCCAGCAGCGGACGCACCATCTGCGGATGACCGCCAAGGCTGGTCAGCCCCATCGCCGCCGAGGCTTCACGCACGAAGAGGTAGACAATCAGCAGGCGTCCGGAGGTGGCGCTGCGAATTTTGGCGATCCACGCCTGGGCGCGCTCTTTGAGGCCGTGGCGCTCCAGCAGGCCGATAACCGCCAGCGGGATCAGCAGGATATAGGGCAAGTTACGGGTATTCAGGAACCCTTCGCCCAGCTTTTCCAGAATGGTGGCGAGGGGCATATGCGCCGCCAGACCGGTGACGATCCCGGCGACAATGACCACCAGCACCGGGTTAAAACGTAATAGAAATCCAACCACAATCACCGCGATACCGATGAGTGGCCAGAGGGATAGCGTCTCTGCCATGATAATGTTCCTGTTATTGTGTTACATATGTTGTGTTTACAGCCGTGCGTTACGCACTGATTTTTATGTTGTTTGCTTCAAATTCATTGCGCAGACGCCGCGCAAAGGCCAGCGCATGTTCCCCGTCACCGTGGATACACACCGTCTGCGCATGCACGCAGGCCCACTCACCGGTAATACTTTTCACCCGACCGCGCTGGATCATCTCCAGCGTTTGCGCCAGGGCCTGGTTTTCATCGCTAATCAGCGCCCCGGCCTGGGTGCGCGGCACCAGACTGCCGTCCGCCTGATAGCCCCGATCCGCGAAGACCTCTTCCCGGGTGATCAGGCCGTGGCGCGTCCCGGCGCGAATCAACTCGCTGCCCGCCAGCCCCACCAGGATCAAATCAGGATCGACAGTAGAGACCGCACGCGCGATGGCATCCGCCAGCTCGGGCTCTTTTGCCGCCTGGTTATAGAGCATGCCGTGAGGTTTAACGTGGCGTAGCTGCCCCCCTTCAGCCCGGGTGATAGCCGCCAGGGCGCCAATCTGGTACAGCATCTGGGCGTACACCGTCTCCGGCGGCAGGGTCATGGCGGTACGGCCAAAATTCTCCCGGTCAGGGAAGCTGGGATGCGCCCCGATGGCGACGCCGTTTCTCAGCGCCTCACGCACGCTGGCAAGCATTGTTTCTGCATCCCCGGCGTGAAAGCCGCAGGCGATGTTCGCTGAGGAGACCAGCTGTAACAGGGCGGCATCGCTGCCGCAGCCTTCGCCCAGATCTGCATTTAAATCAATGGCGATCATGTAACCTCCATGCCAGTTGCTCGATGTAGTGCTTCTGCACCCGCCGCGCCTCCAGTGCCTCATCCAGCGTACAGGGGACAAAGTGGATCGGTTGTCCGAGCGGGACCTGCGCCAGATGGTACATATCCGCCTCGATAACGCAGGCTATGCGCGGATAGCCCCCGGTGGTTTGAGCATCATTCATCAGGATGATCGGCTGCCCGTTATGCGGTACCTGGATAACCCCCGGCAGCAGCCCGTGGGAGACCATCTCGCGGTCGGTGGTGCGCTGCAGTTTTTGCCCCTGCAGGCGATAGCCCATGCGATTACTTTGCGGGCTGAGCTGCCACGGCAGACGCCAGAGCGCATCCTGAGAGGCCTGATCGAACTCGTGGTACTCCGGGCCCGGCAGCGCACGCACGCGATTGCCCCACAGCAGCTGTTTAACCCCCTGCGCGTCGAGGAATTCACGGCCGCCAGCACGAACATTTAACCGGTCGCCATCTTTCAGCAAACGACCTTCAAACCCGCCAAGCCCCACCTTCAGATCGGTGCTGAGGGAGTTCATCACCGGCGGCACATCAAACCCGCCGGCAATCGCCAGATAGCTGCGCATCCCGTGTACCGGACGGTTAAGGGTCAGGCGCTGGCCGGCTTTCACCTGCAGGCGCCAGCCGGTCCACACCGCCGCGCCATCAAGCCGGGCATCGCAGCCCGCGCCTGTCAGGGCAAACCAGCCGTCACGCTCAAATTCGAAGGTACACTGGCCGAGGGTGATTTCCAGTGCGGCGTCGTTTGGCTCATTGCCCACCAGCAGGTTGCCGATCTGCAGCGCCGGTTTATCCAGCGCGCCGCAGTAGCTGATCCCCGACTGGCGAAAACCGAGGCGGCCTCCGTCCTGCACCGAGGTGTAGAGTCCCGCGCGAATGATTTTTAACATACCCCCTCCTTCTGCGGGATAAACCGCACGGTATCGCCCGGACGCAGCAGCACCGGCTCGTCCCGCTGCGGATCAAATAGCGGTAATGGGGTGTGGCCGATCAGCTGCCAGCCGCCCGGCGTGACCAGCGGATAAATGCCGGTCTGCGAACCGCCAATGCCCACCGAACCCGCAGGCACCTGCAAACGAGGTTCATCCCGGCGCGGGGTCGCCAGCCGCTCGGGCAGCCCGCCCAGATACGGGAAGCCCGGCTGAAATCCCAAAAACCAGACCACGTAATCAATCGAAGCGTGAAGCTCAACGACCTGTTTTTCGCTCAATCCGGCGTGACGGGCCACTTCGCCGAGATCCGGCCCGGCCGCAGTGCCATACACTACGGGGATTTCGATAAAGCGAGAGTCCGGCTCCAGCGCCTCGCTCTCCTCCCACCAGCGCTGTAAACGCTCAATCGCATCCAGCGCCACCGAGTGCGGATTACGCAGCACCACGGTGATGTTATTCATCCCGGGAATGGCTTCCACCACCTCGGGGATTTCGCCCAGTCGCTGGGTTAAACGCCAGATCCTTTTTTGCGTCGCCAGCGTCACCGGCGGCTCCAGTTCCAGCACTACGGCGGTTTCGCCTAACAGATAACAACGTGCTCGCTGCACTTACGCACCTCTCATCAGGCTGGATTAGGGATATCCACAAAGGTGACATCCAGGTCAGTGGTTTCGGTCAGCCATTCGCTAAGGGCACGAATACCGCCGCGCTCGGTGGCATGATGGCCTGCCGCATAGAAATGCAGCCCCTGCTCCCGGGCAGAATGAATGGTTTGCTCAGAGACTTCGCCGGTGATAAACGCATCGACGCCAAATCGCGCCGCGCTGTCGATAAAGTTTTGTCCGCCACCTGTACACCAGGCCACGCGCTTCACCGTATCTGGCCCGGTATCGCCGCTCCACAGCGGACGACGGCCCAGACGGGCCTCAATCCAGGATGCCAGTTCAAGTCCCGAAACAGGCATCGACAGCTCACCCCACGGCACCAGCGGTTCGATTTCCCCCTTCACCGTGATGCCCAGCAGGGCGGCCAGCTGAGCGTTGTTGCCCAGCTCCGGGTGCGCATCCAGCGGCAGATGCCAGCCATACAGGTTGATGTCGTTTTCCAGCAGCGTCTTCAGTCGATTACGCTTCATTCCACGGATCACCAGGGATTCCCCTTTCCAGAAATAACCGTGGTGGACGATCACCGCGTCTGCCTGCTGGCGAACGGCCTCATCCAGCAGCGCCTGGCTTGCGGTCACGCCGGTGATAATCTTGTGTACCTTTTCACGCCCTTCAACCTGCAGACCATTCGGTGCATAGTCACTGAAGCTGGCACTGTTTAGTTTGTCGTTAATCAGGCTTTCCAGTTCACTGTTTTTCATCATGACTCCCTTACGCTTTACGGGCGGCTTCATACGCAGCCAGAGTGGCAACGCGCGCCTGTTTATGGTCGACTACCGGGCGGGGATAATTCAGCGTCACGCCGTGCTTATCCGCCCAGCTCCATGGCTCGTGCAACGCCTTGTCAGGCACATCATCAAGTTCTGGCAGCCAGCGGCGAACAAACTCGCCGCTGGCGTCAAACTTCTGCCCCTGGGTTGTCGGGTTAAAAATACGAAAATACGGCGCTGCATCGGTTCCGGTCGACGCAGCCCACTGCCAGCCCCCGTTGTTGGCGGCCAGATCGCCGTCGATCAGCTGAGAGATAAAATAGCGCTCCCCCATTCGCCAGTCGATAAGCAGATCCTTCACCAGAAAGCTGGCGGTAATCATCCGCAGACGGTTATGCATCCAGCCCGTTTCGTTAAGCTGACGCATGGCGGCATCGACAATCGGATAGCCGGTCTGCCCGGTTTGCCAGGCCTCCAGAAGAGTGTCATCGTGCTGCCAGTTTACGTTATCCGTCCAACGGATGAATGGGCGATGTTTACATAAATCAGGATGATACGTCATCAGGTGACGGTAAAATTCACGCCAGATGAGTTCGTTAAGCCAAACCGCACCGGGCCCGCCCTCCAGCGCCTTCGGCTGCTCGACCAGCAGCCGATGCAGACACTGGCGCGGCGACAAGACACCCAGCGCCAGGCAGGCGGAGAGTCGACTGGTGCCTTCGATGGCCGGGAAATCGCGCTGCAATTCATACTCACCCGCCCCTTGCTGGCAGAAACGGCGCAGCTGGGCGATTGCCGCTTTTTCGCTGGCTGGGAACAGATCGCTGTCGAACGCCTGCCGGGGATAGTCGAAATCCAGCGCGGTGGGCGTAATCTTTTCGCCCTCTCGCACCGCTGGGGCCGACGCACACTCCGGCAGTCCCTCTTTCAGGCGGCGCAGGTACGCGTTTTTAAAGGGGGTGAAGACTTTGTACATCTCGTGATTGCCAGTCATCACGCTGCCGGGCGGCAGCATCACACTGTCATCAAATCCCTGACAGACCACCGTCTCCAGCTCGCGCTCCAGCTGTCGATCGCGCTGCTGTTCGTTGAGCTCATACTGATAGTTGTAGAAGAGGTGCGTCACGTCGTGCTGGTCACAAATCTGCAAAACCTGCTGACGCTGGGCGGCAAAGTCGCTCACCTGGGCATAAATCAGCGGGATACCTTTGTCGGCCAGCTGCTGCTGTAAATCGGTAAGATGGGCATACAGACAGGCCGCCTGACGTGGGGCCATATGGTGTTGCGTCCACTGCTGCGGCGTGGCGATAAACAGCGCCAGCACGCGGGCGTTTTTATGGCGACAGGCGGCCGCGAGCGCCAGGTTATCGTGGATGCGTAAATCAGCGCGAAACCAGACCAGATGGGTGGGCATAACACTCCAGGATTATCGTCCGTAACATATATAAGTCACCGAGGATACTTCTTCTTAACAAGTGTAGCCATAACGCAATAAAAAAGGCCGCCTGGCGGCGGCCTTAACAGTTGACTGATGCTGTGTGCAGTCTTTGCTTAATAAAAATCGCAGGTGGCTTTTTCAGCCTGATCCATCCACACCGGTTTTTCACTGGTCTTCGCCCATACGCGGTGTAAATAGCTATAAAAACGGGCACGATCTTTCCAGAAAAGCATCACGGGTAACGCCAGAACACCGGCCATTACGGCGAAGGTGCGGCGAATAAAAACGATATGTGCCGGATACTCTTTGTAAAATTCCATCATTTTCTCCCCTTTCTCTGGCCGGAAACTCTCTCCGGGAAATGAAACTGGTTATCTGGTGAAAATAGTACCGCTTTGGCTGTAATTTTACTACTCATCCGACCACTCTTTTTCATTGGTTTAGTGAATATTTACACTTCTTTCGTAATTTAGTTACATAAAAGTTAAATTAATACTAACCATTAGTTAAATCATGGCTTTGGCATCTTTATACTTTTTTTATATCTCCCCACCTGATTTTTGCAAAATCTTTGCGCCCGACATTCTACCTTTGCACCATTACTAACGTCACCCGGAGGTGAATTGTGAGTGCAGGTGTGATTGCTGGCATCGTGCTGGTGTTCCTGTTAATGGGCTATCTGATTTATGCCCTGATTAACGCGGAGGCATTCTGATGGCCGCACAAGGATTTCTGCTTATCGCTGGCTTTTTGCTGGTGCTGTTCGTGCTTGCCCGTCCGCTCGGGTTGCTGCTGGCGCGGATGATTAACGGCCTTCCGCTGCCTGGGCTGCAATCCGTTGACGGCGCTTTGCTACGCGGGCTTGGGATCCGCACGCTGGAGATGGGCTGGCGTCATTATCTGGGCGCGATCCTGCTGCTAAATGGGATCGGTCTTCTGGTGCTGTTTGCCCTGCTAATGCTGCAGGGCTATCTGCCACTCAATCCGCAGCAACTTCCGGGTCTCTCCTGGCACCTGGCGCTGAATACGGCAGTCAGTTTTGTCAGCAATACCAACTGGCAATCCTATGCCGGTGAAAGCACCCTAAGCTATTTCAGCCAGATGGCGGGGTTGACGGTGCAAAACTTCCTTTCAGCGGCCAGCGGTATCGCGGTGATCTTCGCCCTGACCCGCGCCTTTGCCCGCCAGAATGTCACTACCCTGGGCAACGCATGGGTCGATATTACCCGTATTACCCTGTGGGTATTGCTCCCCCTGTCGCTGGTGATTGCCCTGCTGTTTATTCAGCAGGGCGTGCTGCAAAACCTGCTGCCGTATCAGCCCTTCACCTCGCTGGAGGGGGCAAAACAGCTTTTACCCATGGGGCCTGTGGCCTCGCAGGAAGCGATTAAAATGCTCGGCACCAACGGCGGGGGTTTTTTCAACGCCAACTCCGCGCATCCGTTTGAGAACCCAACCGCCCTGACCAACGCCGTGCAGATGCTGGCGATCTTCCTGATCCCCACCGCCCTGTGCTTTGCCTTTGGCGATGCGGTGAACGATCGCCGCCAGGGACACGCGATCCTGTGGGCGATGTCGGTCATCTTCGTGGTCTGTGCCGCACTGGTGATGGGGGCCGAGTGGCAGGGTAACGCTCATTTCACCCTGCTCGGGGCGGACAGCAGTATCAACATGGAGGGCAAAGAGAGCCGCTTCGGTATTCTCGCCAGCAGCCTGTATGCGGTGGTCACCACCGCCGCCTCCTGCGGGGCGGTGAACGCCATGCACGACTCCTTTACCGCGTTGGGCGGGATGATCCCACTGTGGCTGATGCAGATCGGCGAAGTGGTGTTCGGCGGCGTCGGCTCGGGCCTGTACGGCATGCTGCTGTTCGTACTGCTGGCGGTGTTTATCGCCGGGCTGATGATTGGCCGCACCCCGGAATATCTGGGCAAAAAAATCGACGTGCGTGAGATGAAGCTAACCGCGCTGGCGATCCTCGTCACCCCTGCGCTGGTGCTGCTCGGCACCGCGCTGGCCCTGATGACCGAGGCCGGACGCAGCGGCATCTTCAACCCCGGCATCCACGGTTTTAGCGAGGTGTTGTACGCCGTTTCGTCTGCCGCCAATAACAACGGCAGTGCTTTTGCGGGCCTGAGCGCCAACACACCGTTCTGGAACTGCCTGCTGGCGTTCTGCATGTTGGTCGGCCGCTTTGGGGTGATTGTGCCGGTGATGGCGATTGCCGGGGCACTGGTCAGCAAGAAAATCCAGCCCGCCTCAAGCGGCACGCTGCCGACCTGCGGGGCGCTGTTTGTCGGCCTGTTGATCGGCACTGTGCTGCTGGTCGGCGCCCTCACCTTTATCCCCGCCCTCGCATTAGGCCCGGTCGCGGAACATCTCTCTTTACGCTGATTTTGCGGAGTATTCGTCATGAGTCGTAAGCAACTGGCCCTGCTTGAACCCTCTCTGGTTCGTCAGGCGCTGAAGGACGCGGTAAAAAAATTAGATCCACGCGGACAATGGCGCAACCCGGTGATGTTTATCGTCTGGCTGGGCAGCCTGCTGACCACCGTGCTGGCCATCGCCATGGCCAGTGGTCAACTGGCCGGCAGTGCAACCTTTACCGCTGCAATAAGCCTGTGGCTGTGGTTCACCGTGCTGTTTGCCAACGTCGCCGAAGCGCTGGCCGAAGGGCGCAGCAAAGCGCAGGCCAACAGCCTGAAGGGGGTACAGAAAACAGCGTTTGCCCGCAAGCTGCGTGAGCCCAAATACGGTGCTGCAACAGATGCGGTTCCGGCTGATGCGCTGCGTAAAGGCGACATCGTGCTGGTGGAAGCGGGCGACATTATTCCCTGCGACGGGGAAGCGATCGAAGGCGGTGCCTCGGTGGATGAAAGCGCCATTACCGGTGAATCGGCACCGGTTATTCGTGAGTCCGGCGGGGATTTTGCCTCGGTCACCGGCGGGACGCGCATTCTCTCCGACTGGCTGGTGATCCAGTGCAGCGTCAATCCGGGCGAGACCTTTCTCGATCGCATGATCGCCATGGTCGAAGGGGCACAGCGCCGCAAAACGCCTAATGAAATCGCCCTGACTATTCTGCTGGTGGCGCTGACTCTCGTCTTCCTGCTGGCAACCGCCACCCTGTGGCCGTTCTCCGCGTACGGCGGTACGGCGGTGAGCGTCACCGTACTGGTCGCCCTGCTGGTGTGCCTGATCCCGACAACCATCGGCGGCCTGCTGTCGGCCATCGGCGTGGCGGGCATGAGCCGGATGCTGGCGGCCAACGTCATTGCCACCAGCGGCCGGGCGGTAGAGGCGGCAGGCGACGTAGACGTGCTGCTGCTGGATAAAACCGGCACCATTACGCTGGGGAATCGTCAGGCATCCGAATTTCTGCCTGCGCCAGGCGTCGAGGAGAAAACGCTGGCCGACGCGGCGCAGCTGGCCTCGCTGGCAGATGAAACCCCGGAAGGTCGCAGCATCGTGATCCTCGCCAAACAGCGCTTTAACCTGCGTCAGCGCGACGTTCAGAGCCTGCACGCCACCTTCGTGCCGTTTACGGCACAGACGCGAATGAGCGGGATTAACATTCAGGACCGGCTGATTCGCAAAGGATCGGTGGACGCCATTCGCCATCATATTGCGGCCAATAACGGCCACTTCCCGCCGCAGGTCGATACGCTGGTGGAAAACGTGGCGCGTCAGGGTGCGACCCCGCTGGTGGTGGCGGAAGGCGCTGCGGTGCTGGGTGTGATCGCCCTGAAGGATGTGGTGAAGGGCGGCATTAAAGAGCGCTTCGCCCAGCTGCGTAAAATGGGCATTAAAACGGTGATGATCACCGGGGATAACCGCCTGACGGCTGCCGCCATCGCCGCTGAAGCGGGCGTTGATGACTTTCTTTCAGAAGCCACTCCGGAAGCCAAGCTGGCGCTGATCCGCCAGTATCAGGCCGAAGGACGACTGGTGGCGATGACCGGCGACGGCACCAACGATGCCCCGGCGCTGGCGCAGGCGGATGTCGCCGTGGCGATGAACTCCGGTACCCAGGCGGCAAAAGAGGCGGGCAATATGGTCGATCTCGACTCGAACCCTACCAAGCTGATTGAAGTGGTGCACATCGGCAAGCAGATGCTAATGACCCGGGGCTCGCTCACTACCTTTAGCATCGCTAACGACGTGGCGAAGTATTTCGCCATTATTCCGGCGGCGTTTGCCGCGACCTATCCGCAGTTGAACGCCCTGAACGTGATGCACCTGCACTCCCCTGCCTCGGCTATCCTGAGCGCAGTGATCTTTAACGCGCTGATCATTATTTTTCTGATTCCGCTGGCGCTAAAAGGCGTGAGCTACAGGCCGCTGACCGCCGCCGCCATGCTGCGCCGCAATCTGTGGATTTACGGTCTGGGTGGGCTGGTGGTGCCGTTTATCGGCATCAAAGCCATTGACCTGCTGTTAACTGTATCCGGGCTGGTTTAAGAGGAAAATCAAATGGCTATGTTACGTCCCGCTATACTGTTGTTTATCCTGCTGGCGCTGATCACCGGCGGCCTCTATCCGCTGGTGACCACCGCGCTGGGCCAGTGGTGGTTTGCCGATCGGGCCAACGGATCGCTTATCCACCAGCAGGGGGAGATCCGCGGCTCGCGTCTGATTGGCCAGAACTTTACAGCCGCAGGTTACTTTCACGGGCGTCCTTCCGCCACGGCAGAAAGCCCGTATAATCCGCTGGCCTCCGGCGGCAGTAACCTGGCGGGCAGCAATCCTGAGCTGGATAACGCCGTTCGCGCACGCGTCGAGGCGTTACGCGCGGCCAATCCACAGGCCAGCCGTACCGTGCCGGTTGAACTGGTGACCACCTCGGCCAGCGGGCTGGACTACAGCCTGACACCCGGTGCAGTCGCCTGGCAGATCCCGCGCGTGGCGCAGGCCCGCCAGTTAACCACTGCGCAGCTGAGCCAACTGGTGGCTGAACACACCCAAAAACCGCCTGTCGGCGTAATGGGGATGCCGGTGGTGAATATTGTTGAGCTGAATCTGGCGCTGGACGCGCTAAGGAACCTCTGATGACCGATGAGCCTTTGCGGCCGGACCCGGACCGACTGCTGGAGCAAACCGCGAGCACCCATCGCGGCAAGCTGAAAATCTTCTTCGGCGCCTGCGCAGGCGTCGGGAAGACCTTCGCCATGCTGACCGAAGCGCAGCGACTGCGCGCCCAGGGGCTCGATATATTAATCGGCGTCGTTGAAACCCATGGCCGTCAGGAGACGGCCGCGTTACTGACCGGCCTGTCGATACTGCCGCCCCGACGCCACCACGCTCGTGGGCGTCTGGTGAGTGAGTTCGATCTCGACGCCGCCCTCGCCCGCCGCCCGGCGCTGATCCTGATGGACGAACTGGCGCACAGCAATGCGCCCGGCTCGCGCCACCCCAAACGCTGGCAGGATGTTGAGGAGCTGCTCGAAGCGGGCATTGACGTTTTTACCACCGTTAACGTCCAGCACCTGGAAAGCCTGAATGACGTGGTCAGCGGCGTAACCGGGATTCAGGTGCGGGAAACCGTCCCCGATCCCTTTTTCGACGCCGCCGACGAAGTGGTGCTGGTGGATCTGCCTCCGGACGATCTGCGCCAGCGCCTGCACGAAGGCAAGGTCTACATCGCCGGGCAGGCCGAACGGGCCATTGAGCATTTTTTCCGCAAGGGCAATTTAATTGCCCTGCGCGAGCTGGCCCTGCGCCGCACCGCCGATCGGGTCGACGATCAGATGCGGGCCTGGCGCGACCAGCAGGGTCAGGAGAAAGTGTGGCATACCCGCGATGCCATTCTGTTGTGCATCGGTCACGGCAGCGGCAATGAAAAGCTGGTACGCACCGCCGCCCGGCTGGCGGCAAAATTTGGCAGCGTCTGGCACGCGGTGTATGTCGAAACGCCGGAGCTGCATCGGCTGCCGGAAAACCAGCGCCGCGCCATCCTGAGTGCGCTTCGCCTGGCGCAAGAGCTGGGTGCCGAAACCGCGACCCTCGCCGATCAGGCGGAAGACAAAGCGATTCTGCGCTACGCCCGCGAACATAACCTCGGCAAAATAGTCATCGGTCGGCGCTCGCGTCGCCGCTGGTTCAGCCGGGATACTTTTGCCGACAAGCTGGCGCAGCGCGCGCCGGATCTCGATCTGCTGATTGTTGCTCTGGATGACAAGCCCGCCGCCTTGCCCGCTAAAACCCCGGATGCCCGTACCTTTAGCGATAAATGGCGCGTCCAGCTGCGCGGCTGTCTGGTGGCTGCCCTGCTCTGCGCGCTAATTACCCTTATTGCCAGCCAGTGGCTGCCCGACTTTGATGCCGCCAACCTGGTGATGATCTACCTCCTCGGGGTGGTGATCGTGGCGCTGTTTTACGGGCGCTGGCCATCGGTGTTGGCGACGGTGATCAACGTTGCCAGCTTCGATCTGTTTTTTATCGCCCCGCGCGGCACGCTGGCGGTATCGGATGTGCAGTATCTCCTCACCTTCGCCGTGATGCTGGCGGTGGGATTATTGATCGGTAATCTGACCGCCGGAGTACGCTATCAGGCGCGGATTGCCCGCTATCGCGAGCAGCGTACCCGCCATCTGTATGAGATGTCGAAAGCGCTGGCGGTGGGCCGTACGCCGCAGGATATCGTCCAGACCAGCCAGCAGTTTATACACTCCACCTTTTATGCCCGCAGCCTGATCCTGCTCCCGGACAACGACGGCAAACTGCACCCGCTGACCTCGACTTCCGGCATCGCCCCCTGGGATGACGCCATCGCCCGCTGGAGTTTTGACAAGGGGCTGCCCGCCGGGGCCGGAACCGACACCCTGCCCGGCGTGCCCTATCAGATACTGCCGCTGCAAAATCAGGGGGTGGTGATTGTCGAGCCATCAAACCTGCGTCAGCTGATGATCCCCGAACAGCAGCGCTTGCTGGAGACCTTTACCCTGCTGGTCGCCAGCGCGCTTGAGCGGCTGGCGCTTACCACCAGCGAAGAGCAGGCGCGGTTAGCCAGCGAGCGTGAGAGCATTCGCAACTCGCTGCTGGCGGCCCTTTCCCACGACCTGCGCACGCCGCTGACGGTGCTGTTTGGTCAGTCGGAGATCCTGACGCTCGACCTGGCGGCAGAAGGCTCCCGCCACGCCCTGCAGGCCAGCGAGATCCGCCAGCATGTGCTCAACACCACCCGGTTGGTCAACAACCTGCTGGATATGGCGCGGATCCAGTCCGGCGGCTTTAACCTGAAAAAGGAGTGGCTGACTCTGGAAGAGGTGATTGGCAGCGCCTTAAAAACACTGGAACCGGGGCTGGGCGGTCGCCACATTGCGCTGGATATGTCTGCCCCATTGGCGCTGATCCACGTGGATGGCCCGCTGTTCGAACGCGTGCTGATCAACCTGCTGGAAAACGCCGCCAAATATGCGGGCAGTAAAGCGCAAATCGGCATTCACACCCGCGTTTCACCGCAGCAATTGCAGCTGGAGGTCTGGGATAACGGGCCAGGGATACCGGCGGGGCAAGAACAGGCTATCTTTGATAAATTCGCCCGCGGGCATAAAGAGTCGGCCATCCCCGGCGTTGGCCTTGGGCTGGCCATCTGCCAGGCGATTGTGGAGGTGCACGGCGGGACCATCACCGCGCATAACCGCCCGGAAGGGGGGGCCGGTTTTTGTGTTACACTCCCGCTCGATACGCCACCGGAACTCAATGAATTTGCAGAGGATGTGTGATTAACGTTCTGATTGTTGAAGATGAACTCGCTATCAGCCGTTTTCTGCGCGCCGCGCTGGAAGGCGAAGGCCTGCGCGTCCACGATGCCGGGACGCTCCAGCGTGGGCTGATTGAAGCCGCGACCCGCAAACCGGATCTGGTTATCCTCGATCTCGGCCTGCCCGACGGCGACGGCCTCGATTTTATCCGCGAAGTGCGTCAGTGGAGCCAGATGCCGATCATTGTGCTCTCTGCCCGCCTCGAAGAGACCGACAAAATTGCCGCCCTTGATGCCGGTGCCGACGACTATCTCAGCAAACCCTTTGGCATTGGCGAACTGCAGGCCCGCCTGCGGGTGGCCCTGCGCCGTCATAGCGCCGCCGCGCCTTCAGAACCGGTTTTTACCTTCTCAGATATTCGCGTCGATCTGGCCGCGCGCCGCATCCAGCGCGGCGAAGCGGAAATCCACCTGACACCGATTGAGTTTCGCCTGCTGGCGGTGCTGCTTAATAATCACGGTAAAGTGCTCACCCAGCGCCAGCTGTTAAGCCAGGTCTGGGGACCAAATGCGGTGGAGCACAGCCACTATTTGCGCATTTATATGGGGCATCTGCGCCAGAAGCTGGAAGTGGATCCCGCGCGCCCTCGGCATTTATTCACTGAAACCGGTATTGGTTATCGGTTTATGCTTTGATGTGGGAAAACAAAACGGCAACCTGAAGGTTGCCGTTTCTGGATGCTGTAGGCCGGGCAAACGCCGTGCCGCCCGGCGCACAAGCCACACTTATGCGTTCTTCAATACTTCACTGACAATTTCAACCGCTTCTTTCTCAATCAGCTGACGGTGTTCGTCGCCGAGGAAGCTTTCACAGTAGATTTTGTACGCATCTTCCGTACCGGATGGACGCGCCGCGAACCAGCCGTTGTCGGTCATCACTTTCAGCCCACCAATCGACGCACCATTGCCTGGTGCGGCAGTCAGACGCGCGGTGATCGGGTCACCCGCCAGGGTGCTGGCGCTGACCATTTCTGGCGAAAGCTTAGACAGCGCGGCTTTCTGCGCAGACGTGGCCGATGCCTGCAGACGGTTGTAGCTTGGGGCACCGAAACGGGCCGCCAGCTCGTTGTAGTGCTCCTGCGGATTCTTCCCGGTTACTGCCGTAATTTCTGCCGCCAGCAGGCACATGATGATGCCGTCTTTGTCGGTGGACCACGGCGTGCCGTTGAAGCGCAGGAAGGAAGCACCCGCGCTCTCTTCACCGCCAAAACCGAAGCTGCCGTCGTGCAGACCGTCAACAAACCACTTGAAGCCAACCGGTACTTCGACCAGTTTGCGACCCAAATCGTTAACCACGCGGTCGATCATCGCCGAGGAGACCAGGGTTTTACCGACGGCCACATCTTTGCCCCACTGTGGACGATGCTGGAACAGGTAGTTGATCGCCACCGCCAGATAGTGGTTCGGGTTCATCAGGCCCGCAGGGGTGACGATCCCGTGGCGGTCATAGTCCGGGTCGTTGGCAAACGCGAGGTCGAACTTATCGCGAAGCGCCAGCAGACCGGCCATCGCACACTCGGAAGAGCAGTCCATACGGATCGCGCCGTCTTTATCAAGGTGCATAAAGCGGAAGGTCTGATCGACCTGATCGTTAACAATGGTCAGATCCAGCTTGTAGTGCGCCGCAATACGCTGCCAGTATTCGATACCGGAGCCGCCAAGCGGGTCAACGCCAAGCTTCAGACCGGCTTTCTGGATCGCAGCCATATCGACGATATCCGCCAGCCCTTCAATAAACGGCTGCACCAGATCCTGCTCTTTCACGTGACCGGAGGCCATCGCCTCGCCCAGGGTGATTCGCTTCACGCCTTTCAGGCCGTCGGCCAGCAGAGCGTTAGCGCGGTCTTCCACCACTTTGGTGACGTTGGTGTCAGCCGGGCCACCGTTAGGCGGGTTATATTTGATGCCGCCATCTTCCGGCGGGTTGTGCGACGGGGTGATCACAATCCCGTCTGCCTGCGCCCCGCCCTGCTGGTTATGCACCAGAATAGCGTTCGACACTGCAGGGGTCGGCGTATAGCCGTTGTTTTCCTGAATCACCACGTCCACGCCGTTGGCCGCCAGCACTTCCAGTACGGAAATGAAAGCAGGCTCTGACAGGGCGTGCGTGTCTTTACCGACGTAGCACGGACCGGTGACGCCATTTTTGGCGCGCTCTTCCGCGATGGCCTGGGCAATGGCCAGAATGTGCGGTTCGTTAAAGCTTTGGCGAACCGCGCTGCCACGGTGACCTGACGTACCAAACTTCACTGCGTGTTCTGCATTACCCACTTCCGGCTTCAGCACGTAGTACTGGGCGGTAAGCTGGGCGACGTTAATCAAATCGCTCTGTTGTGCAGGCTGACCCGCACGATTGTGATTTGCCATTGCCTGGTCCTTCTGATGCAAGGGTTAAATTGTACCGCAAACCTTATCAGTCAATTCCACCGGGAACTGCATCGACTGCATGATGTGTTCGATCATGCCGCGCTTGCGTCCGGTATTGGTATTGGTGATCACCCAGTACGGGGTACCAGGGAGCTGTTTGGGTTTAGTTTGATTACCATTCTGTAAAAGCGTCTGCTCATCGACAGCGAAGTAAACGCGAGTTCGACCGTGCAGGGACTCGGTGGCGTCGGCAAACGCTTTGTTGTCCAGTGAATAGAGTGTAGACAGCACCAGCATAAAGCGGTTAACGGCTTTTTTCTGTTCCGCGTATTCATCAGACAGCAGCAGCTCGCGCATCGCACGCACATTGTCTTTCGCCGGGTTCAGCGGCTTTTGCTGCGCGACAACGGCTGGCTGGCGCACTTCTTTGACGACAGGCGCGGTGGACTGTGAGGCGGCGGCAATTTTCAGCATGCGCCGTAAAATGTCGGACGCGCTTTCACCGATATGCCGTGTCTGGCTGGCAATAAACTGATAAAGCTCGTCATCAACTTCGATTGTTTTCATCTTAATCCAGTGCGATATCTTATCTGAATACAAGTTGTTGGGAGTATAAGGTCAAAACCCAACAGCGGATAGCGTCAAGCCAGGGTGGCGGCAAAAGTCAGATTTAACTGTTTCCTTGCAGCCGGGCGGCAGAATGGTCAACATGATACCCTAACCTGACATACGTAAAAAAAGAACTTTGCCATGAAATTGAATACCCGAGCGCAATCTGCACAATCGCCGCACAATAATTCTCCCATCGTGCTGGTTCATGGCCTGTTTGGCAGCCTGGACAACCTCGGCGTGCTGGCACGGGATCTGGTGACGGACCACGCTCTCCTGCAGGTGGATATGCGTAACCATGGTCAGTCCCCGCGCTCGGCACAGATGACCTATGCCGATATGGCTCAGGATCTGCTCGATACGCTGGACGCCCACAATATTGAAAAGGCGACGCTTGTCGGCCACTCCATGGGCGGTAAAGCGGTGATGGCGCTGACCGCGCTTGCACCTGAACGTATTGACGGTCTGGTGGTGATCGACGTGGCCCCGGTGGATTATGCCGTGCGCCGCCACGATGAGATTTTCGCCGCGATTAATGCCGTTACAGAGGCCGGGGTCAGCACCCGCCAGCAGGCCG
Organism: Silvania sp.; assembly: GCF_051656365.1. Lineage (NCBI taxonomy): Bacteria > Pseudomonadati > Pseudomonadota > Gammaproteobacteria > Enterobacterales > Enterobacteriaceae > Silvania > Silvania sp. The sequence goes on from NZ_JBOGBT010000109.1 coordinate 24,145, forward strand.
CCACGGTGATGCGTGAGCACCTTGATGAAGAAGGTGTGGTGCAGTTTCTGCTGAAATCCTTCGTGGACGGTGAGTGGCGCTTTAACGTGCCTGCGCTGTGGGATCAGTACAGCAACATCGTTGGCTGGCAGCCGGTGCCGGCCTGGTCGCACCCGGCGCTGTTTATTCCCGGCGGCAATTCGCCCTACGTCACCGAAGCGTATCGGGACGCGCTGCTGGCGCAATTCCCGCGGGCGCGGGCGCATGTGATTGCCGGTGCCGGGCACTGGGTGCATGCCGAAAAACCCGATGCCGTGCTGCGTGCCATCCGCCGTTACCTCGCCGACATCGAAAATTGATTAAAAAGAGAGCGACTGGTCGCCTGCGGGCCACCAGTCGTTGGCGTGCCGATTTCGCTGATGTATGATGGCGCGCTTATCGCCCGGGCTTTAGCAGGGCGTCTTGTTTCCCCCGAAGTCTCAGAATCATGGCCAAAGAAAACACGGACCGCACAACAATAGATCTGTTCGCGAATGAGCGGCGCCCGGGACGACCGAAAACCAATCCGCATTCGCGTGATGAACAGCTGCGCATTAATAAGCGCAATCAGCTCAAACGCGATAAAAGTCGTGGGCTTAAACGCGTCGAGCTGAAACTCAATGCGGACGCCGTCGATGCGCTGAACGAGCTGGCAAATGCCCGCGACATCAGCCGCAGTGAGCTTATTGAAGAGATGCTGATCCTGCAGCTCGAGAAATGGCACGACAAAGCGTAAGTCAGAAAACTCCCCTCCTTGTTGCTTTCATGTAGCACAGAGTGCAGTCCTGCGCGATAGCAGTTTCCGCAGGCTTCTCTGTTCTGCTATGATTGCCCTTATCCGTGGCTAAATTGCGCCACCATACTATTAAGTTTCAAGAGGTTATTTTACTCATGGCAATCATCGGCATTTTTTTCGGCAGCGACACCGGTAACACCGAAAACATCGCGAAAAACATTCAAAAACAGCTTGGTAAAGACGTTGCCGATGTGCATGACATTGCGAAAAGCAGCAAAGAAGACATCGCAGGTTACGATATCTTGCTGCTGGGCATCCCAACCTGGTACTACGGTGAAGCGCAGTGCGACTGGGACGACTTCTTCCCGTCTCTGGAAGAGATCGACTTCAATGGCAAACTGGTAGCCCTGTTCGGCTGTGGCGACCAGGAAGACTACGCAGAGTACTTCTGCGATGCGCTGGGCACCATTCGCGACATCATTGAGCCGCGTGGCGCAGTGATCGTGGGCCACTGGCCAACTGCAGGCTATCACTTCGAAGCCTCTAAAGGTCTGGCTGATGATGACAACTTTGTGGGACTGGCTATCGACGAAGACCGCCAGCCGGAGCTGACCGCAGAGCGCGTGGACAAATGGGTTAAGCAGATCCGCGAAGAGCTGCACCTCGACGACATCCTCAACGCCTGATGTTGTGGCGGCGTAACCTGTAGTTACGCCGCATTGATAGGTATTATCAATCAAAATAATTGCTACAAATTTTTAACTTTTGCTGTCATACCTGTACAATCAACCAGGATTAAACGGGTCACCCTGTAACAAGTTTGTTGGCGGTACCACGTTTTTATAAGCATACTTTGCTTGAGACTTGCAGTTTTCATTCAGCCATGGCAGTTCTATAATGAGACGCATTCTCTCAGGTGCACTTTCTGTCACTTCTTCTATAGAAGTGAATCGTTTAGCAACAGGACAGATTCCGCATGACTGACAACAATACCGCATTAAAGAAGGCCGGACTGAAAGTCACGCTTCCACGGTTAAAAATTCTGGAAGTGCTTCAGGGTCCGGATAACCATCATGTCAGTGCGGAAGACTTATACAAGCGTCTGATCGACATGGGCGAAGAGATTGGTCTGGCCACGGTGTACCGTGTACTGAACCAGTTTGACGACGCTGGCATCGTTACACGCCATAACTTCGAAGGCGGTAAATCCGTTTTCGAACTGACGCAGCAGCATCATCACGATCACCTGATTTGCCTGGATTGCGGCAAAGTGATCGAATTCAGCGACGACTCTATTGAATCCCGTCAGCGTGAAATTGCTGCACGTCACGGCATTCGTCTGACCAACCACAGTCTTTACCTGTACGGCCACTGCGCTGAAGGCGACTGCACTGCAGATGACCACGCGCACGACGCGAAATAATTCATCCGCACACGCTAAGCCAACCTGACGGTTGGCTTTTTTTATGCAAAAAAAACCCGGTAGCGCTGACGCATACCGGGCCTAATAACAGCTGATTACTTGCTGTTATTACTGCGAATTTCCTTCCAGATTTGGTCGCAACGCTTCGTCACTTCCTGATCGTTTCCGGTTTTGCGCGCCTGAATACAGGCCTGATAATCAGCCACTCTTATCGTTTCCTGGGTCGCAAACTGCTCGTGCGCTTTCTCTTGCTTAAGCACGTTCAGCACGCTTTGGCAGGCTTCGATCTTCTCCGGCGATCCCTCTGCGGTATTAATACAGGCGCTATAAGCCTCTTTCAGACGTGAATCTTCTTTCTGGGTCTGCGGCTCTGCGCAGGCGGTAAGCCCGGCGGCAAATACCGCGACAAACAGGATTTTTTTCAACATAGCGGTCTCCGTTTCGGCGGGTGTAACCCCGCCGGAAGCATCATCAGAAGATAGTGAATGGGGCGATAACCATAAACTTCACGTCGCGCTCATCCTGGAAGATGTTGCCGTAACCGCCGCCGTAGCTTGGGATACTGGAGTGATTGTCGTACTGGGTGAAGTGCAGCTTGAACATAGTGCCTTTCGCACGACCGTCCTGCAGGACGTAGATCGCATCCAGGCTATAGGCTGACTCTTTGATGTTGTTGGACGGGTTGTTTTCGCGCTGGCCCGCGCTGTTGATAAACCAGTCCGCTGGCTTCGCATCCCAGGCGTAGACATACGAGCCACCGACGCTCCAGCCTGCCATGTTCCAGTTGCTCAGATCGTACATCGCACCAAAGAAGACCGCTTTTTCGCCGTTGGCGTTAAAGTCGGAGCGGTTATCCCACCAGACATCCAGACGACCGTTGGAAGAGGCATAGGTTGGGGTCATACGCTGCAGGAAGTAGCCTTGCTGTCCTTCGGCTTTGACGTAAGTCCCCTCCAGGCGTAAATCCACCTGCCCGACTTTGTAGCCCAGGGTCAGCGCCTGCAGCCAGGCGGTGCCGTCGTAGATATCATTGACGGTGCTGTCGTTGGCTTTATCACGGGTGCCGTAGAACTGATAGCTGGTCGACAGCGGGCCGCCCACCACATCCATCTTATAACTGGCTTTGGCAAAATACTGATCAATATAGCCTTCAGCCTGACCGAATGCCGCTTCCAGAATCAGGTTGTTTTTGAAATCGTATTTCGCACCAAGGGAGTGGAGATAGTCGACGCGGGTCTTTCTGTCGTTTTGATAGAACTTGTCCATCTCGAGGTGCCACGGCGCTTTGTACTCGTTGGTCCACATGTAGGAGAAACTCAACGCCCCGCTATCGCCGTAGTCAAAGTTCGCCCCGGCTTCAGCGCCCTGGTATGTACCCGGCATAAAGCTCCAGTGCGGCGCTAATAAGGTTTGACCAGTAGGCTGAAGCCAGCCACCGCGCGCCCAGGCCGGACCGTATTTAAATTTGGCTGCCGCTTTGTACAGGCTGATCCCGCTCTTATCGCCGGACCAGTCCTCTTTGTAGGCTTTGTTGCTGGAGGAGAATGCAATTTCGTTCGGGTGTCCGCTGTCGCCGTTTTCCGCCATTTCAATCGCGGTGAAGGCGGCCAGATCAAGACCGAACATGTCCGCTGCATAGCCGGACTGGAAATCAAGGTTGGCGTTCCAGGTGGAGTGAGCGAGGTTAGTTTTGTATTTGTCTGATTCAACGTCTTTACGGTCACGTTCACGCTGCCAGTAATAGACACCGCCCGTCAGGGTTGAATCATCGACAAAACCTTCGGCCTGAGCCTTTGGAGAGACCATCCAACCAGACATTGCTGTCACACCGGCAATAGCCAGCGCAAGCGCACTACGTTTGCCACTAAACGTACGCATAGTTAATCCTCTTTGACGTATTAAAAGCGCCTTAAACGGCGAAAAAACAAAAGTTAAAAAGTCGACGTAAGCAGAAATACTCATTTACATCTACTGCCTGTAGACTATTTTTCGCGACGCGAATTATCAATCCTTTTTAGCGATCAAAAGTCAGGATTATGACGAAGTGCACATATTTGGTTGCCATTTGTAACAACGCCCGCGCGACAGAATAATCAATTAAAATAATCTTCAAAATTAGCCAGTTATTTTTAGTGGTTGCATTAATTCGCGACAGAATGGGATTAATTTGAAGCAAGGGGGAGAAGGCTAACAGCGGAGGGAAATGCAATTAATTCGCATCGCGAAGATTAACACCAGCAATGACTTGATTGATAAGCAAAAAAAACGCCGCATTACGCGGCGCTCAGGGGGGTATCGGTTATTCGCCGACCTTTGCCCAGGTATCGCGCAGACCGACGGTACGGTTAAACACCAGTTTGTCCGCAGTGGCATAGCGGCTGTCGAGGCAGAAATAGCCTTCGCGCTCAAACTGATACGCTTTACCGGCAACGGCCGCTTTCAGGGACGGCTCAGCAAAACCTTGCTTAATGACCAGCGACTCCAGGTTAATGGTGTCGAGGAAATTGTCTGCCGCACCCGGGTTTGGCACGCTGAACAGGCGATCGTACAGACGGATTTCAATCGGCAGCGCATGTGCGGCGCTAACCCAGTGAATTACCCCTTTTACCTTGCGACCGTCAGCCGGATCCTTGCTCAGGGTCTCCGCGTCGTAGCTGCAGAAGATCGTGGTGATGTTGCCTTCCGCGTCTTTCTCTACGCGCTCAGCTTTGATCACATAGGCGTTACGCAGGCGCACTTCTTTACCCATCACCAGACGCTTGTACTGCTTGTTGGCTTCTTCACGGAAATCCGCACGATCGATCCAGATTTCAGCACTGAACGGCACGTCACGGCTACCCATCTCCGGTTTGCTCGGATGGTTAGGCATGGTCACCAGCTCGCTTTCACCCTGCGGGTAGTTCTCGATAACCAGTTTCACCGGATCGATAACCGCCATCGCACGTGGGGCGTTGTCGTTCAGATCTTCACGGATACAGGATTCCAGCGAGGCCATCTCGATGGTGTTGTCCTGCTTGGTCACGCCGATGCGCTTGCAGAACTCACGAATGGCCGCAGCGGTGTAGCCACGACGACGCAGACCAGAGATAGTCGGCATACGCGGGTCGTCCCAGCCTTCAACGTGCTTATCGGTGACCAGTTCGTTCAGCTTGCGCTTGGACATCACGGTGTATTCCAGATTCAGACGAGAGAACTCGTACTGACGCGGATGCACCGGAATGGTGATGTTATCCAGAACCCAGTCATACAGACGGCGGTTATCCTGGAACTCAAGCGTACATAAGGAGTGCGTAATGCCTTCCAGCGCATCGCTGATGCAGTGGGTGAAGTCGTACATCGGGTAGATGCACCACTTGCTGCCGGTCTGGTGGTGATCGGCAAATTTAATGCGATACAGCACCGGATCGCGCATCACGATAAATGGCGATGCCATATCGATTTTGGCACGCAGGCAGGCTTTGCCCTCTTCGAAGCCACCGGCGCGCATTTTCTCAAACAGCGCCAGGTTCTCTTCCACGCTACGATCGCGGTATGGGCTGTTTTTGCCCGGCGCGGTCAGCGAGCCGCGGTATTCACGGATTTCGTCAGCAGAGAGTTCATCAACGTAGGCCAGACCTTTGTTGATAAGCTCAACCGCATAAGCGTACAGCTGGTCAAAATAGTCAGAGGAGTAGCAGATGTCGCCAGACCAGTTGAAGCCCAACCATTGCACGTCGTTCTTAATGGACTCTACGTACTCGATGTCTTCTTTTACCGGGTTGGTGTCATCGAAACGCAGGTTGCATTGACCCTGGTAGTCTTGCGCGATGCCAAAGTTCAGGCAGATCGATTTCGCATGACCAATATGCAGGTAGCCATTCGGCTCCGGCGGAAAACGGGTATGAACAGTAGTGTGCTTACCAGTGGCCAGATCTTCATCGATGATCTGACGAATAAAGTTGCTTGGGCGGGCTTCTGCCTCACTCATCGTGGATTCCTCAAAGCGTAAACGACGTATAACGGCATATGATCTTATAAGCCGGGCGTAGTGACAACCTTTAGTTACGTATAAAACGTCTTCGCAGAGAATAATCGGGGCGATTGCTGCAAAAAAAAGCGGCGGGGATTATCCCCGCCGCTCAGGCATTAACGCTAACTCAGGAGCACTTATTTGCCTTTAATTTCATACAGTGGGGTTTGACCGGCCACAACCTGACCCTGCGCCTTGATGACCAGACCGCTAAAGTCGTCGATGTTGCTGCAGACAACCGGGCTAATCATGGAGCGCGCATTGGCGTTCAGGAAGTCGAGATCCATTTCCAGAATCGGCTGACCAGCAACCACTTCTGCCCCCTCTTCCACCAGGCGTTTAAAGCCCTGGCCGCCCAGCGCGACGGTATCGATACCCATATGGACAACGATCTCCGCACCTTTTTCCGTTTCCAGGCAGAACGCGTGGTTGGTGTTGAAGATTTTAACGATGGTGCCCGCTGCCGGAGAAACCACGGTTTTATCCGTTGGTTTTACCGCAACACCGTCGCCAACGGCTTTACTGGCGAAGGCTTCATCAGGAACCTGTTCCAGAGCTACCACGTCACCCGTTACCGGGGAAACCAGCGCGGCGATAGTCGTTGCGTTAGCCACCGCCTGCGGTTTAACCGCCGTTGGTGCGGCTGCAGCAGCGACCGGAGCGGCTTCTGCGGCGGCGACTGGGCCGGTAGTTTTCATGGCGTTGGCTATCTTCTCAGCCACAAAGCCGACGATGATTTGCACGCTGGTTTTGTTCAGGCGAATCACGCCAGAGGCACCCAGACGCTTCGCCATGGCTTCGTTAACCAGAGCAGAGTCTTTTACGTTCAGACGCAGACGAGTGATGCAGGCATCGATACCGGTCAGGTTGTCTGAACCGCCGACCGCAGCGATGTACTGACGCGCCAGACCGGAAACATCTTCCGTGTTGCCCGCGCTGACATTAACGTCCTGACCATCCGCTTCGCTACCGGCAACCGCCAGTTCACGACCCGGGGTCATCAGGTTGAATTTAGTAATCGTGAAGCGGAACACCACGTAGTAGATAGCGAAGAACACCAGACCTTGTGGGATCAGCATGTACCAGTGGGTTGCCAGTGGGTTACGTGACGACAGCACCATATCCACCAGACCCGCACTGAAGCCGAAGCCGGCAATCCAGTGCATGCTTGCGGCGATAAAGACAGAGATACCGGTCAGTACAGCGTGGATCACATACAGTACCGGTGCCACGAACATGAAGGAGAATTCCAGCGGCTCGGTGATACCGGTGAAGAAGGCCGCGAATGCGCCCGCCATCATAATACCCAGTACCTTCGCTTTGTTCTCAGGACGCGCGCAGTGGTAGATAGCCAGCGCCGCACCCGGCAGACCGAACATCATAATTGGGAAGAAGCCCGCCTGGTAACGACCGGTGATACCGACAACCGCTTTACCTGCTTCGATGGACTGTGCGCCGCCGAGGAAGTTAGGGATATCGTTAATACCAGCAACGTCAAACCAGAATACGGAGTTCAGCGCGTGGTGCAGACCAACCGGGATCAGCAGACGGTTGAAGAACGCGTACACGCCCGCACCGACGGAGCCCAGCTTCTGGATGTGCTCACCAAAGTTCACCAGACCGTCGAAAATCACCGGCCAGACGTACATCAGGATGAAGGCGACCACGATCATCACGAAGGAGGTCAGGATCGGCACCAGACGACGACCGCTGAAGAAGGAGAGCGCTTTTGGCAGCTCTACGCTACTGAAGCGGTTGTACAGTTCAGCGGAGATGATACCCACGAGGATACCGACGAACTGGTTGCTGATCTTACCGAACGCGGCAGGCACCTGGTCCGCCGGGATCTTCTGGATCATTGCCACCGCAGCCGGCGAACAGAGCGTGGTTAAAACGAGGAAGCCAACAAAACCGGTCAGTGCCGCAGCACCGTCTTTATCTTTGGACATACCATAAGCCACACCAATGGCAAACAGTACGGACATGTTATCGATAATCGCAGAACCAGACTTGATGAAGAACGCCGCTAATGCGTTGTCCCCACCCCAACCCACCGGGTCAATCCAGTATCCGACACCCATCAGAATTGCCGCCGCTGGCAGCGTGGCAACCGGCACCATCAAGGCGCGGCCAACCTTTTGTAAATAACCTAAAATGCTCACTTTCTTCCCCCTTTGAGACCCCTTTGAAGGTGTATTCTCAGCTGTGTTTTTATTGTGTCATTAACTTATATGTATAGTTGATGATTCACTGGCTTTATGAGTGTGTGGAAAATTAATTCGCATCGCAAATTAAACGCGTATTTTTTGTGAGTTTTGTCACCAAATATCGTTTCAACCCCTCCCTTACACTGGCAAACAATGAAAACTTATTTTATGATACGAAAAATCAGGACGGATTGCCCCCTTACGGTGTGAACCAGGTTAGGCTTACATCATACTCAGACAGTCAATCCGCCAACTTTTTTACTTAATCTTCAGAGGTGAATAATGAGACTGATCCCCCTGGCAACTGCAGAACAAGTCGGTAAATGGGCTGCTCGCCATATTGTAAACCGTATCAACGCGTTCAAACCAACAGCCGATCGTCCTTTTGTGCTTGGTCTGCCGACCGGAGGCACGCCTCTCACCGCCTATAAAGCGTTGGTGGAGATGCATAAAGCGGGCCAGGTCAGCTTCGAACATGTTGTTACGTTCAACATGGACGAATATGTTGGCCTGCCAAAGGATCATCCGGAGAGCTACCATAGCTTCATGCACCGCAATTTCTTTGATCACATTGATATTCAGCCTGCAAATATTAATCTGTTGGACGGAAATGCACCGGATATCGATGCTGAGTGCCGCCATTACGAAGAAAAAATCCGCGCTTATGGCAAAATCCACCTGTTCATGGGCGGCGTAGGCAATGATGGTCACATCGCGTTTAACGAACCGGCCTCTTCTCTGGCATCCCGTACCCGTATCAAAACCCTGACGCATGACACCCGTGTTGCAAACTCCCGTTTCTTTGATGGCGATGTTAACCAGGTGCCAAAATATGCGCTGACCGTGGGCGTGGGCACCCTGCTGGATGCTGAAGAAGTGATGATCCTGGTGCTGGGCGGTGTGAAAGCGCTGGCCCTTCAGGCGGCAGTGGAAGGCAACGTCAACCATATGTGGACCATCAGCTGTCTGCAGCTGCATCCGAAAGCCGTTGTGGTGTGCGATGAGCCATCCACCATGGAGCTGAAAGTCAAAACGCTGAAATACTTCAACGAATTAGAAGCTGAAAACATCAAAGGTCTGTAATCTGACGCCGTCTCTTACGTAGAGACGGAATGCTTTTTTTAAAACCGGGGGTCGTTATGTATGCTTTAACCCACGGTCGGATTTATACCGGCCATGAAATTCTGGATGACCATGCGATTGTTATCGCTAATGGCCTGATTGAACGTGTCTGCCCGCAGGCCGAACTGCCAACGGGTATAGAACAACGCTCGCTCAATGGAGCAATCATCTCCCCCGGTTTTATCGACGTACAGCTTAACGGCTGCGGCGGCGTCCAGTTCAATGATACGGCAGAAGCCGTAACCGTTGAGACGCTGGAAATTATGCAGCGCGCCAACGAAAAATCGGGCTGCACCAGCTACCTGCCAACGCTTATTACCACCAGCGATGAGCTGATGAAACAGGGTGTTCGCGTGATGCGCGAGTATCTGGCGAAATATCCGCACCAGGCGCTGGGCCTGCATCTTGAAGGCCCGTGGCTGAACATCGTCAAAAAAGGGACGCATAACCCAGGCTTCGTACGCCAGCCTGACGGAGAGCTGGTTGATTTCCTGTGTGCCAACGCAGATGTGATCACCAAAGTGACCCTGGCGCCCGAAATGGTCGACCCTGAAATTATCCGTAAACTGGCAGGTGCCGGGATTGTGGTCTCTGCCGGGCACTCCAATGCCACGCTGAAAGAGGCTAAAGTCGGCTTCCGCGCCGGTATTACCTTCGCCACCCATCTGTACAACGCCATGCCGTACATTACCGGGCGAGAACCGGGCCTGGCCGGGGCAATTTTTGATGAACCGGACGTATACTGCGGCATTATTGTTGATGGCTTGCACGTGGATTACGCCAACGTGCGTAACGCCAAGCGCCTGAAAGGCGATAAGCTGTGTCTGGTTACCGACGCCACGGCACCGGCAGGGGCAAACATTGAACAGTTCATTTTTGCTGGTAAAACAATATACTACCGGGATGGGCTGTGTGTGGATGAGAACGGCACGCTGAGCGGTTCGGCTCTGACGATGATCGAAGGCGTGCGCAATCTGGTCGAACATTGCAGCATTGCCCTCGATGAAGTGCTGCGGATGGCAACGCTCTACCCGGCGCGCGCGATTGGCGTCGACAAACAGCTGGGTGCCATTGCCCCAGGCATGGTGGCTAACCTCACCGCATTCACGCACGATTATAAAATCATCAAGACCATCGTTAACGGTAACGAGGTCGTCACAGAGTAAGTAAAAGTATGACACCTGGCGGACAAGCTCAAATTGGTAATGTGGATCTGGTTAAGCAGCTGAACAGCGCTGCCGTTTATCGACTGATTGACCAGCACGGACCCATCTCGCGCATTCAGATTGCAGAACAGAGCCAGCTTGCCCCCGCCAGCGTGACCAAAATCACCCGTCAGCTCATTGAGCGCGGGCTGATTAAAGAAGTGGATCAGCAGGCCTCCACCGGGGGCCGTCGCGCCATCTCGATAATCACCGAAACCCGTCATTTCCATGCTATTGGCGTGCGCCTTGGCCGCCATGACGCCACGCTGACCCTGTACGATCTCAGCAGCAAAAGCCTTGCTGAAGAGCATTATCCCCTGCCGGAACGCACCCAGGAGACGCTTGAACATGCGCTGCTCAATGCGATTGAGCTGTTTATCGAATCCTGCCAGCGCAAAATCCGCGAACTGATTGCCATTTCAGTGATACTGCCGGGCCTTGTCGACCCGGAAAGCGGCGTGATCCGCTATATGCCGCATATTCAGGTTGAAAACTGGGGCTTAATCAACGCGCTGGAAAAACGCTTTGCGGTAACCTGCTTTGTTGGCCACGATATCCGCAGCCTGGCGCTGGCGGAGCACTATTTTGGGGCGAGTCAGGATTGCGAAGACTCCATTCTGGTGCGCGTCCACCGCGGAACGGGCGCCGGGATCATCTCCAACGGGCGCATCTTTATTGGCCGTAACGGTAACGTTGGCGAGATTGGTCATATTCAGGTCGATCCGCTGGGTGAACGCTGTCACTGCGGCAACTTTGGCTGTCTGGAAACGGTTGCCGCTAATGCTGCTATTGAGCACCGGGTTCGCCATATGCTGGAACAGGGCTACCAGAGCCGGGTGACGCTGGATGACTGTAAAATCGGCGCTATATGCAAAGCAGCCAATAAGGGCGATGCCCTTAGCTGTGAAGTGATCGAGCAGGTTGGGCGTCAGTTGGGAAAAACCATCGCGATAGCCATCAACCTGTTTAACCCGCAAAAGATTGTGATCGCCGGTGAAATTACCGAAGCCGAAAAAGTGCTGCTGCCCGCCATTGAGGGCTGCATCAATACCCAGGCGCTGAAGGCGTTTCGCCAGAATTTACCGGTGGTGCGCTCCACGCTGAACGACCGCTCCGCTATCGGCGCCTTTGCGCTGGTAAAACGCGCCATGCTTAACGGTATCCTGCTGCAGCGTTTGCTGGAAAGCTGACAGCGTTTTATAGTTACGCCTCTTTTTTTGATGTCGGGTAGTCCATGACCATTAAGAATGTAATTTGTGATATCGATGGCGTGCTGATGCACGACAACGTTGCCGTGCCAGGTGCAGCTGAATTTCTTCACCGCATCCTTGAAAAAGGGATGCCGCTGGTTCTGCTCACCAACTTCCCGTCCCAGACCGGGCAGGATCTGGCCAACCGTTTTGCGACTGCCGGCGTCGATGTGCCCGATAGCGTGTTCTACACCTCGGCGATGGCAACGGCGGACTTCCTCAAGCGTCAGGAAGGTAAAAAAGCCTATGTGGTAGGCGAAGGCGCGCTAATCCATGAATTATACAAAGCCGGTTTCACCATTACTGACGTTAATCCCGACTTTGTTATCGTTGGTGAAACGCGTTCCTATAATTGGGAAATGATGCACAAGGCGGCATTTTTTGTGGCGAATGGCGCTCGCTTTATCGCCACCAATCCTGATACTCACGGCCGCGGCTTCTATCCTGCCTGTGGCGCGCTCTGTGCCGGTATCGAGAAGATGACCGGCCGCACGCCGTTTTATGTTGGCAAACCCAGCCCGTGGATCATTCGTGCGGCACTCAACAAAATGCAGGCCCACTCCGAGCAAACCGTTATTGTAGGCGACAACCTGCGTACCGATATTCTGGCGGGCTTCCAGGCCGGTCTGGAAACCATTCTGGTGCTGTCAGGTGTCTCGACCCTGGATGATATTGATTCGATGCCGTTTCGGCCAAGCTGGATTTATCCTTCGGTCGCGGAAATCGATGTTCTGTAAGCCAAAACCACGTCCCCGGACGTGGTTTTTTCATTTTCTACCGTCAAAAACACACTCAACACTAATAGAAATCGCCATTCATTGAATAATCATCAATAAATCCGCCCTTGGCGTACGCTTTTTTCAACATTCGGCAATCACTATTGCACTATTTCAGTTTCACCCCGCAAAACGCTTGCCGCTCCTGCCCTTTTACGGCATTTTCATAAGCAAGCAATATCACACTGCAACAGGGTTAACGGAGAAGGTTATGTGTTCAATTTTTGGCGTACTGGATATTAAAACTGACGCGGTCGAACTGCGTAAAAAAGCACTGGAGCTGTCCCGTCTGATGCGCCATCGCGGTCCGGACTGGTCCGGCGTCTATGCCAGCGATAAAGCCATTCTGGCGCACGAACGCCTGTCGATTGTGGACGTCAACGCCGGTGCCCAGCCGCTGTATAACGAGAAAAAAACCCATGCGCTGGCCGTCAACGGTGAAATTTACAACCACCAGGCGCTGCGCGCGGAATACGGTGATCGCTATGCCTTCCAGACCGGATCTGACTGTGAAGTGATTCTCGCCCTGTATCAGGAAAAAGGTCCGGAGTTCCTCGACGAACTGCAGGGAATGTTTGCCTTTGCCCTGTACGACAGCGAAAAAGATGCGTATCTGATTGGTCGCGACCATATCGGGATTATTCCGCTGTATATGGGCCACGACGAATTCGGCAACTTCTACGTTGCATCTGAGATGAAAGCCCTGGTGCCAGTGTGCCGTACCATTAAAGAGTTCCCGGCGGGTAGTTTCCTGTGGAGCAAAGACGGCGAGATCCGTTCGTACTATCAGCGCGACTGGTTCGATTACGATGCGGTTAAAGACAACGTCACCGACAAAGTCGAACTGGCTCAGGCCCTGGAAGACGCGGTAAAAAGTCACCTGATGTCTGACGTGCCTTACGGCGTGCTGCTCTCCGGCGGTCTGGACTCTTCTGTTATCTCGGCGATCACCAAAAAGTACGCCGCCCGCCGCGTGGAAGATCAGGAGCGCTCCGAAGCCTGGTGGCCGCAGCTGCACTCCTTCGCCGTTGGCCTGGAAGGATCCCCGGATCTGAAAGCCGCGCAGGAAGTGGCAAACCACCTTGGCACCGTGCACCATGAGATTCACTTTACGGTGCAGGAAGGGCTGGATGCGATCCGCGACGTTATCTACCACATTGAAACGTACGATGTGACCACCATTCGCGCCTCAACGCCGATGTACCTGATGTCCCGTAAAATCAAAGCGATGGGCATTAAGATGGTGTTGTCCGGCGAGGGTTCTGACGAAGTCTTTGGCGGCTACCTCTATTTCCATAAAGCGCCAAATGCCAAAGAGCTGCACGAAGAGACCGTACGTAAGCTACAGGCGCTGCACATGTTCGACTGCGCGCGTGCTAACAAAGCGATGTCCGCCTGGGGCGTAGAAGCTCGCGTGCCGTTCCTGGATAAAAAGTTCCTCGACGTGGCCATGCGCATTAACCCGCAGGACAAGATGTGCGGCAACGGTAAGATGGAAAAACATGTCCTGCGTGAATGTTTTGAATCCTACCTGCCGGCAAGCGTCGCCTGGCGTCAGAAAGAGCAGTTCTCCGACGGCGTGGGTTACAGCTGGATCGATAGCCTGAAAGAGGTGGCAGCTAAGCAGGTTTCTGACCAACAACTGGAAACGGCCAGCTTCCGCTTCCCGTACAACACGCCATCCTCTAAAGAGGCGTATCTGTACCGCGAGATCTTTGAAGAGCTGTTCCCACTGCCAAGCGCTGCCGAGTGTGTGCCGGGTGGCCCTTCCGTCGCTTGCTCTTCTGCAAAAGCGATTGAGTGGGATGAATCGTTCAAATCCATGAACGATCCGTCAGGCCGTGCCGTCGGTGTGCATCAGTCCGCGTATAAATAACAGGAATTATCCTCATCAGGCCCTTCGGGGCCTTTTTTTTGCCTCGCGTTTCGCTGGACAAAAACGATTAATAACCAATAATTGCCGAATAATCGGCCAGGCTGTTCGCAACCTAACCAAACAGTCACATTCGCGCTATTTTCGATGAAAAAGGTGTTGACGCTGCAAGGGTCTATACGCATAATGCGCCCCGCAACGCCGATAAGGTAACGCGAAAAAAAAGATGGCTACGTAGCTCAGTTGGTTAGAGCACATCACTCATAATGATGGGGTCACAGGTTCGAATCCCGTCGTAGCCACCATCTTTTTTTGCGGGAGTGGCGAAATTGGTAGACGCACCAGATTTAGGTTCTGGCGCCGCAAGGTGTGCGAGTTCAAGTCTCGCCTCCCGCACCATTTCCAGATAAGCGTTGCACGGATGGGGTATCGCCAAGCGGTAAGGCACCGGTTTTTGATACCGGCATTCCCTGGTTCGAATCCAGGTACCCCAGCCATATTTCTTCGATATTTGCGGATTGCCGCGACGGTATTGGGGTATCGCCAAGCGGTAAGGCACCGGTTTTTGATACCGGCATTCCCTGGTTCGAATCCAGGTACCCCAGCCATCGAAGAATATGCTAGTATCGGCTACGTAGCTCAGTTGGTTAGAGCACATCACTCATAATGATGGGGTCACAGGTTCGAATCCCGTCGTAGCCACCAAATTCAGAATTTCTCGAAAACATCGATAAATTCGAAAAAAAATTGTTGGGGTATCGCCAAGCGGTAAGGCACTGGTTTCTGATACCAGCATTCCGAGGTTCGAATCCTCGTACCCCAGCCATTTTCAAAGCCGTTCATATTGTGAACGCACCCGTTGGGGTATCGCCAAGCGGTAAGGCACTGGTTTCTGATACCAGCATTCCGAGGTTCGAATCCTCGTACCCCAGCCATATTCGAAAAGCTCGCTTCGGCGAGCTTTTTTCGTTTTGATGTATTCTGAAAAATCTCGCCCGCTCTCCTCTTACTTTTTCACGTAATCAATCCGGGTTAGCCTTACTCACGGCTATGTTATGTGCGTAGCCTTCCCGGGATACTGGTTGGTGTAGGCCGGATAAGGCGTAGCCACCATCCGGCATTTTTGTAGGTTACAACCCTAACGCATATTTCAACGCCTGACGCTTTAAAACGCCCGCACGCTGCGCGGCCATCAAGCCAACGTTTCGCAACACACGTAACGGCCCAAGATCGTTACTGAATCCGGCGTAGAAAAGATCCATGCCGCTTTGCATCAGCAAATTGTCCACCCGACGACGCGCCTGATAACGTTGCAGCACC
>NZ_JBOGBT010000110.1:0-45423 GCF_051656365.1 Silvania sp.
CCCGACCCGAAGCCGGAAGGAATAAGCTGAGGGTATCGCGTAGCGACGATTTTCTTGCCGGGAGCCCGGGTAGCCAGGGCGGTGGCGATTGAGCCGCCCTGGCACGTTCACGGGTGACGCGACTGACAGAGAAGCACAACACTTAAAGTGAACGGAACCACCACCGGAGCCGCATGCTCCCCCTCACCCCAGCCCTCTCCCTGAATGGAGAGGGAGACGACCGTGCCAATTATTTTGTGGGGATCCCTCAAACCTGTGGGTGAGGGAATGGTTCGAAGCCGAGATTATGTCCCCGCTGCCTTCGGGAATATCCCCAGGTATTTCTGCGAACCATAAAAAGGAATCACCAGGAACGCCATCCCCGCGCTGCCTTCGGCGTACTGCACTGCCATATCTCCGCTGCGGGTAATAAACATCTCTCGATCCACCCAGCGACAGCCGACGCTCATATCCGGAGTGCAGTTTTTATATTGGGTTCTCAGCACGCCGTCTTTGGTCAGCCAGAAGTGACGGCTATTCGAATCGGTGGGTTTGGCCGCTGACTCATCGAGCAGGGCCCAGGTTTGCTGGCTCAGCGCGTTGTTTTGCGCATCCAGCGATGTGGCCTGCAATGTTTTTGCCGGATAGTTGAAGCGTAATTCCACCGTAGCCGCGTTTTTACTGCTGACATAGAACAGCAGGGCTAAGTCATCAGTCCCCTTGTACTCATCCCCGCCCGGTTTCAGCGGTGTGGTCACAAACCGGTACAGGCTGTGGCTGCGAATATCCTGCCGGTTAGGGTATTCCGCCTGGTATTGCGATTTTTGCGGCGAGCTGACGACGCATCCGCTGAGCAGTAAGAGCGAACAGAGTACAGACAATTGACGCATTCACATTCCCCTACGATGACTAAGCCAGACTGAGCGGATAATTATGCGTGCTAATCAAAGGGAACAGAAACGCGTCCGGCCATTACTCCCTGAAAAGGTAGGCATCACGCCTTCACGGCGTAATCGTCTTGCTCATATTGACGCCCGTCACCCCAAAACCGCTGGTCTCGTATAGCGATCGGGCGCGGGCGTTATCCCCGGCAACGCGGAGTTTGATCTGTTCAAAGCCGTTTTGCCGCAAATCCTGCTCTAAAGCGTGGAGCGCCTGTTTTCCCAACCCCTGCCCCTGGTACGCTTTCAGGATGTGGAAATCATAAATAAACGCAGCGCGCGCGGCGGTATCCGGCTTGTACCACAGATAGCCCACATGCCTGTCATCGTGAATCAGACACAGCAACACCTGCCCGGGCGTATTGGCCCCTTGGGGCAGCAGGTCCGCTGTCTCCTGTTTCGCCCTTGCGATGGCTTCGCTGTGAGGAAGCCGGTAATTTGCTGCGATCTCATCTGCATAATCAGGAATAAAGTACGCAAGATAAGCAGGATATTCATCCTCATGCAGGGAACGTAATGTCATCATGACTGATGCCTCATCTGGGTGAAATAGCCCTGACCTTCTCAATAAACCGGCCCAATAACCAGCTCAAGATACGCTTTTACGCTTGCGCTGGCCTCCTGCGCCCGACTAATCAGCACCAGATTGGCGGTTAAATCCGCTTCTTTTAGCGGGCGATACACCAGACCGGGAATATGGACCTGCTGCAACGGTGCCGGGACCAGTGCCAGCCCCAGCCCGGTGGCCGCAATCGCCAGTGTACTCAGCGTGCTCCGGGCGCGCCAGGCGATATGACATCGCGAGCCAAGCTTCTGCGTGAGCAGCATAACCAGATGCTCATGCACGTCGTGGGCCTCATACAGCACCAGCGGTTGCCCGGCAAGCATAGCGATGGTTAAGCAGTCATGGGCGACCAGGGCATGATCCTCTGGCAGGGCGACCAGCATCTCCCAGTCACCAATCCGCCTGACCGCCAGATCCGGGCCCACTGTATTGCTGTGCGCCGGGGTGTAACCAATATCCAGATGCCCGGCAAGGATCGCCTCGACCTGCTCCTGCGGGCCGACTTCATCGATCTTTAGCTCGGCATCGGGATAGCGCTGGTGAAACCGGCGCAGGTCGGCGGTCAGTTTGCCGCTGAAGATGGCATTACCGGCAAACCCCACCCGCACCCGGCCCGTCTCACCCCGCAAGGCGCGTTCGACGGTCAGCCGGGTATGCTCGGCCTGCTCCAGCGTCCGTCGGGCTTCAATTTGCAGCAATACCCCGGCATCGGTCAGCTCGACCCGGCGACTGGTGCGGACAAACAACGCGCCTCCCAGCTCCTCTTCCAGCGCCTTGATCTGCATGCTGAGTGCGGGCTGGACAATGTTCAGCCGCGCGGCGGCCCGGCCAAAGTGGCCCTCTTCGGCCACGGCTAAAAAATAGCGCAGGTGACGTAAATCCATGCCGCTCCCTATCAATAACTAAAATTGATTGATCGGTAATATCTATATATTTCATTTTAGCTTTTTTACGTCGCACACTGCATCTCGTTAACTCACCGGAGACCGCGAAATGACGATTCAACTTAACGACCGTGAACAACTCAATGACCTGATGAATGGCTGGATGCACCGGGATCTGGGCGAATGGGCGCAGCTACGTGACCTGTTCCACCCGGATGGCACCATTGAAATCACCTGGTTCGAGGGACTGGGGAGCGATTTTGTCGAGGGATCAATGCGGATGGGCGCCTCGGATCTGCGCACCAAACACCTGATTGCCTCCCCTGCGGTGACTTTCAATGCCCGCGGTGACAAAGCGATCCTGGAAACCAACGCCATGATCATCGCCGAGAACGTCACCCTGAATATCGGCTGTGAATGCCACAATCGTTTTTATGATCTGGCCGAGAAAAGAGACGGAGTTTGGAAGCTGTTTCGTCGTCAGAGCGTGTACGACATGGGAACATTTACCTTCCCGCTGGGTCCGGTGGAGATTGATCGGAACGTCGTGGCGAAGTATCCCCGTGAATATGCCACGCTGGCGTATTTGCTGGAGCAGAGCGGCTTCCCGCTTGGGCGCGTCTTCGCCACCCGGGGCAGCGAGCTTGAGAGCAATATGAAAGCAGCGGGTCAGCGCTGGCTGGCAGCCTGATTCGCCAGTCGGCGGGAAATTAGGTATCATCCGCGTCCACTCTTCCTGCGGGCTGCCTGATGTCTACGATTGTTGATCATTTTATTGCCCCGCCGTGCCATGCGCAGATCGAGACGCTGTATCAGGACGAGCACCTGGTGCTGATTAACAAACCCGCCGGGCTGCTCAGCCTGTCGGGCAAAAATCCGCAAAACCTCGATTCAGTGCACCATCGGCTGGTGCAGATTTTCCCCGGCTGCACGCTGGTCCATCGTCTGGATTTTGGCACTTCCGGGCTGATGGTGATTGCGCGTAATAAGCCAATCAATGCCGCGCTTTGCCAGCAGTTCAGCCAGCGCACGGTGAGCAAGGTGTACAGCGCCCTGCTGTGCGGGCATCTGGAGAAGGACGAAGGGGTGATTGACGCGGCCATTGCCAAAGATCCGGCCCTGTTCCCGCTGATGTCGATATGCGCGATTACCGGCAAGCCGGCCCGCTCCCGCTATCGGGTGATTGAGCGCCTGGATCGCGCACAAGAAGGCCCGCTGACGCGGGTAGAACTGACCCCAGAGACCGGGCGCACCCACCAGCTGCGCATTCACTGCCAGCAGCTCGGCCACCCTATTCTGGGCTGCGATCTGTACGGCGGCCTGCTGCCACCCGGCACCGAAGATACGCCCCGGCTGATGCTGCACGCCAGCGAGCTGCATTTTGTGCATCCCGTCAGCGGAGAGAAAATTACCGCCCGCCATGCCAGCCCGTTCTGAAAAAGCAAAGCAGGCATCGTGCGATACCTGCTATTACGCTTATTTCGCGCAGTAAACGCGCGCTTCACGCGGGGTGTAGATCCCCAGGGTGATGATGCGGAACAGAACGTCAGTGCCGGCTTCCTGCACTTCGGTACGCACCACTTTGTCTGCACCGCCGCACACCTGAGCTGCATCAATCGTTTTGGACTGACCGATACCGTTCACGAAGAACGAGTGGCGCGTTTCCTGAGTCGGTTTTTCAACAATGCCATTATTCACTTTAAAGGTCTGTTGCGCACAACCCGATAGGGCCACGGCAGCAACCACTGCAATCATTAACTTTTTCATATATGCCTTTTTTATAGGGAGTAACCAGTAGCAGATACTATTCCCTCTGCGCTAAAGGCGATATCCCTCCTGAACATATTCAGCCCCTGAATAACAACCGTTTATGCAGCATTCAGGTATGTGATCCAATTGCCTTTCACCGGTGAAGGTTCTGCAAAAGTGCGGTAATAAAAACGTTACTCACCGGGGGTAACTTTCTGCACTTCGGTGGCGGCAGGTAATACCTGCAGCACCAGCGGCGGCACCGCTTTGCCGGTGCGCTTGTCGATCAGCACCGAATGGCGCTCGCCGGGTGCGAACAGGTGCTGTTCGCCCCACTGACGTAGCGCCACCACCACCGTAAACAGACTTTCACCCTGCGGGGTCAGGACATATTCCTGATACGCCGTGCCGTCCGAGGCGTCCTGTCGAATGAGGATCCCCGCCTCAACCAGCGTGTTGAGCCTGTCGGTGAGGATGTTTTTCGCCATTCCCAGACTGCGCTGGAAATCACCAAACCGGCGTATGCCGTCAAAGGCATCGCGCACGATCAGCAGCGACCAGCGATCGCCAATCAGATCCACGGTTCGCGCCACGGGACAGGGTTGATTGCTCAAGGGTTTACGGGTAGGCATGGCGTCTCCTGCTGAAAAAAGGCCGAGTGTCTGGTTGCATTTTAAAACTAGCTGACCTAGCATTCAATCAGTTTCTTTTTGCAACCAGATTGGACGGCGCCGACATCATGAAAGCCTCTCTTGCATCACCCTCGGGACAAAATATGTCACCCAGCCTGGTGTGGCTGTTCGCCATCGCCAGCGGCCTGAGCGTGGCCAATGTCTATTACGCCCAACCGCTGCTGGACGCCCTGGCGCGGGATTTCGCCATCAGCCATGCGGCGGTGGGCGGGGTGATCACCGCCACCCAGACCGGCTGCGCGCTGGCGCTATTGTTTCTGGTGCCGCTGGGCGACCGGGTGGATCGCCGCCGCCTGATGGCACTGCAGCTGCTGGGGCTGATGGTCGCGCTGGTCGCTGTGGGGATGGCGCAGTCCGCTCCGGCGCTGCTGGCGGGCATGCTCGCCGTCGGCCTGCTCGGCACGGCGATGACCCAGGGGCTGATCGCCTATGCGGCCAGCGCCGCCGCCCCGCATGAACAGGGTCGCGTGGTGGGTACGGCGCAAAGCGGGGTCTTTATCGGGCTGCTGCTGGCGAGGGTCTTTGCCGGGGGCATCAGCGACCTGGCGGGCTGGCGCGGAGTCTATTTCGGTGCGGCGATGCTAATGCTGCTCGTTGCGATCCCACTGTGGCGACGGTTGCCCGCCCTGCCACCGGCCTCCCACGGGCTGAGCTATCCGCGCCTGCTGGGCTCCATGTTGACGCTACTGCGCGAGGAAAAGGTGCTGCAGGTGCGCGGCACCCTGGCGCTGCTGATGTTTGCCGCCTTTAACATTTTCTGGAGCGCGTTAACGCTGCCCCTGAGCGCCCCGCCGTACAGCTTCTCGCACACCCTGATCGGCACCTTCGGGCTGGTTGGCGTGGTTGGCGCGTTGGCCGCCGCGCGTGCCGGGCAGTGGGCCGATGGCGGCCACGCCCAGCTCACCAGCGCGCTGGCGCTGACGGTGCTGCTGCTGGCCTGGTGGCCGCTGTCGCTAATGGAAACCTCGCTGTGGGCGCTGGTGATCGGCATCGTGCTGCTGGATCTGGGGGGCCAGGCGCTGCACGTCACCAATCAGAGCCTGATATTCCGTACCCGGCCGGAAGCGCACAGTCGGCTGGTCGGCCTGTATATGCTGTTTTATGCCCTCGGCAGTGGGCTGGGGGCGATTGGCACCACCGTCACCTATGCCCATCTGGGCTGGCACGGCGTGTGCCTGCTGGGTGCGACGGTCAGCCTGCTGGCGCTGGTTTTCTGGTGGCTGACGCGCGTGTCGCCTTCACTGGCGCAGCTTAGCCATGAATCAGATTAATACCGTTGGCCCGCAGCCCTGCGGGCCAGGATCCACAGCAGGGGGAGCAGAACAACATGGATAATCGTCAGGCCGAGTAAAATCCCGGCATTGCCTGCCTGATGATCGCCAGTGGTGGCAAGCTGGTGGAAATGCCCGTATACCAGGCCAGCAAATTCAATGACCACCCACAACACCACCGCGAATTTGAATTCCAGGCCTCGCCAGAAAGAGACGATGGCTACCACGCCTAACGCAATATCGGCCATGCCCATTTCGAACTGGAAGGGGCTACTTTGCCAGCCAATGAATGCCGCAGCGGTTTGCGGCCAGAGCGTATGGTAAAGACCCGCCCACAGGGACGCGACCCCGATGGAGAGCAACAGAAGCCAGGATAAATAACGCTCGGCGTAGCGACCTGATTGTCGATGACTGAGTAAGGGAATAAGGGAGGCGAGAATAAACATGACCAGCGGAATATTTGTCAGAATCAAGCGGATAGCATTGGCAATCATGATTGTTCCTCTTTAAAGGATATCACCCCGCGATGTGCAGTTTTTGAAGTATAGGATACGCAGCCGGACGATGGGTGCAGTCCGGCGCAAAGCCATCAGAGCGCGAATAGCGCCTCAATTTCTATCTTAAGATCGGGTGAGAACAGGCGGCTGACTTCAACCAGCGAGCTGGCTGGCAGGTGATCGCCGTAATATCGGTACAGCACCGCGCGCAGTTCGTCGATTGCGGCAAAAGAGGTAATAAAAATGGTCACTTTAATCAGTGCCGAGAAATCCGTCCCTTCTGCAGTAACTATTTTTGCGATCTGGCTGAATATTTCCTCCGCCTGATCGGCAATACCCGACTGCTGTGCCGGGGTGCCAAACGCGGTAAGCCCTGAAATATACAGCGTATTGTTGTGCTTAACGGCGTGGACGTAAGGCGCTTTGACCTCACCCAACTGCGGATAATTCTTGCGTACCACTTTACTCATGCTGCCGTCCTTAATGAGAAAGAATCAGCAACAATACTATCATTCACCTGTTACCGCTCAACGCGCCATTTCACCTTCTGTTCCTGAATCGGATATATTGAAAGGACTGACGTAAAATAATCGCTTTGTAACAGGTAACATCACCATGGCTCTGATCCCTAAAAACTACACCCGGCTGGAAAGCGGCTACCGTGAGAAAGCCCTCAAAATCTATCCGTGGGTCTGCGGACGCTGCTCGCGCGAATTTGTCTATTCCAACCTGCGCGAACTGACGGTTCACCATATCGACCACGATCACACCAATAACCCGGAAGATGGCAGCAACTGGGAGCTGTTGTGCCTGTTTTGCCATGACCACGAGCACTCAAAGTACACCGAAGCAGACCAGTACGGCAGCACCGTGGTGGCGGGTGAAGATGCGCAGAAAGATGTTGGCGAGGCCACCTACAACCCGTTCGCCAATTTACAGGCGATGCTGAACAAGAAGAAATAATCTCAGCGATGTCGGCTTCAGCGGAGGCCGACATCCCCTCTCTTTTCTTACAGATAACAGCATTGACACTGCGCTCCACCATATGGTTGTATTGTACAACTATAATTCTGGAGCGCTGTTAATGAATTCTCAAATGCAGATCGTTGAAGCCATACGCGTGGCGTCCCGTCAGATGGTGCGCGAGCTCGGCTTTATGAACAACACCCTGGCCGCGACCGACTATTCCCCTTCTGTCGTCCATACGCTGCTCGAAGTGCAAAAGCACGGATTAATGACGGCGGCGCAGCTGGTGCAGATTCTGGGTCTTGAGAAGTCCAGCGTCAGCCGGATGCTGGCCAAACTGATCAGCGCCGGTGAGCTGGAGGAAGTGCCGTCGGTTGACGATGCCCGCTTCAAGCATCTGGGGCTGACGGCAAAAGGCCGGGCCACCGTCGAGCGCATTAACCATTACAGCAACGAGCGCGTGATTGCCGCCCTGAATAAAATGAACGCCCACCAGCAGCAGACCGTTTCAGAAGGGCTTAAGCACTATGCCAGCGCACTGGAGGCCTGCCGCGAAGGCAGCGATAACGCCACCCCGGAGAGCGTTGAAATCATCTCTGGCTATCGCCCGGGCATGATTGGCCGCATCGCGGAAATGCACGGCTGCTTTTACGCCCGAGAACATCATTTCGGCAGCTTCTTCGAGGCCAAAGTGGCCGCAGGGCTGGCTGATTTTTCCGCTCGTCTGGACAAGCCCTGCAATCAAATCTGGCTGGCGATGCTAAACGGACGCATTGTGGGCTCGGTGGCGATCGACGGGGAAGATCTCGGTAACGGCGAGGCTCATCTGCGCTGGTTTATTCTCGACGACGGCTGTCGCGGCAGTGGTGCAGGCAGAAAGCTACTCGCCGAAGCGATGGCATTCTGTGACCAACAGGATTTCAGCGCCGTTCAGCTGTGGACCTTCAACAAGCTGACTGCCGCGCGTCGCCTCTATGAATCCTTCGGCTTTCAGCTGGCGAAAGAGTGGCAGGGCAATCAGTGGGGCAGCAGCATTATGGAGCAGCAATTTACCCGTACCGTTTCTGCTTGATTTGCATTGTGCCACCTGGCTGATGGCAGGTGGCGCAATGCCAACATCAGGACGGGTTTAAAATGCCCTTCAGCGCCACGTGATACAGCAGCATGATGGTTTTACCATCCACGATAAGGCCACTTTTCACGGCTGCAAGCGCGGCGTCGAGCGGCATCTCCAGCACTTCGATATCCTCGCCTTCTGCTTCTATGCCACCGCCCGCGCTGACCTTGTCACCTGCATCGTATTCCGCGATGTAAAAGTAGAGCTTTTCGGTCACCGAGCCTGGGCTCATGTAGGCTTCAAAAACCTTCTCCACATGGGAAACCTGAAAGCCCGTCTCTTCTTCGGCTTCCGCTTTGATGCGGCTTTCGGGGTCCATGTTGTCGAGCAGACCGGCTGCCGCTTCGATCAGATAGCCGTCGTGACCACTCATAAACACCGGAAAACGGAACTGCCGGGTGAGGATCACCGTTTTCCGCTCGCGGTTATACAGCAGGATAGTGGCCCCGTTGCCCCGATCGTAAACCTCGCGGCTTTGACGCTGCCACTCTCCCTTTTGTCGCTGAAGTTCAAAGGTGTATTTCTTAAGTGAATACCAGTCATCGGACAGTATGGTGCTGTCGATGATGCGTATTTCTGCACGTTTTGATGGCATACTGACTCCTTTGTTCGTAGAATCGGCATAATAGACAGCAATTACGTGCAAACTCAAGATAACTCGTGCAATAAAACGGAGCCACCCCATGCTTACCAGCCAACGCAAACAATACATTCTTGAACAACTCGCGCGCGACGGGCAGGTGCTGTCGAAAGATCTGAGCGTCCGCTTTGAGGTGTCGGAGGACACCATCCGCCGGGATTTGCGCGAGCTGGCAGCCGCTGGGCGTTTACAGCGCGTGCACGGCGGCGCCCTGCCGTCATCGTCTGCCGTTGCCACCTTTGCTGAGCGTAAGACATTAAAAACTGATGCGAAAAAGACGATTGCCCGCAAAGGCGCAGAGCTGATTTCTGCAGGCCAGGTGGTGCTGATTGACGGCGGGACCACCACCTCAGAAATGATTAAATGCCTGCCGGACGACCTGCAGATTACCGTGGTGACGCACAGCCCGAGCATTGCGCTGGGTCTTACCGACCATCCGGCCATCGAGGTGATCTTAATTGGCGGACGACTGTACAAGCACTCGATTGTGACCGTCGGCGCAGCGGCCATCGAAGGTATCGGGAATATTCATGCCGATATTTTCTTTATGGGCGTGACCGGTATTCATCCCGAGGCGGGGTTAACCACCGGTAATTACGAAGAGGCATGCATCAAACGTGCATTTTCCGGCAGGGCTGCCGAAACGGTGGTGCTGGTCTCCCCGGAGAAGATCAACGCCGCCTCCCCGTTCGTCATCGGCAACCTCGGCTTAATCAACACGGTGGTGGTGGATAGCGGCACGGATGAAAACTGGCTGCGCAGCATTGAAGAAAAAGGCGTGACGGTGGTGACAGCGTAAGCACTGACCGCAGACGATACGGGCATCTCAACAAGGAAAGACGTTATTTTTAATAATAAGTGAAAACAGCAGCCACGATTAAACTCACTACCAAAATAGCACAGTAAAAAAAGACATTACCTGAATACTCAGACAACGCATTTAAGTGTTCTTTGCCTTGTGTATTTAATTTCCTTCTTGCCTCTGCTTCATCAGAGGCTTCGATGGCGTAGGGGTATTGGGTAAAACCTTCCCCCTTCAACTCCTTGACCAGGTCACGCGTGACAAGCCCTTCCACGACAACTTTCGATTCATTATCTTTAATAAAGACGATGTAACTGTTCATGCCAGCTCTCCCTGGATGCCATCAGGCACGTGAATACGTTATACCACAGACAGCCGTTCTTTTATTACTCCTTCAAACCTTCGTATCCTGATGAAAATAATTCGCATTCGCCCTTCTTTATGATAAGTTGCATTTATAATGCAACTTAAATCGGAGACGCCGCCATGAGCGCAAGTGACAAAGCCGGACACACCTTCTTAGCCAGCCTGGGAAAAACCCGTTTGCGCCCCGGCGGCGTTGATGCCACCGAGTGGCTGTTCAGGCAGTCGGAACTAACGCCGGACAGCGTCGTGCTGGAGGTTGCCTGCAATATGGGCACCACCTCTATCGAACTGGCGCAGCGTTTTGGCTGCACGATCTACGCCATCGATATGGATAAAAACGCGCTGGAGCAGGCACGGCAAAACGTCGCGGCCGCCGGTCTGCAGAATAAAATCCATGTGCTGGAAGCCAACGCCACCAGACTGCCCTTCGCCGACGATCATTTCGACGTGGTGATCAACGAAGCGATGCTGACCATGTACGTGGACAAGGCCAAAACCCGGCTGATCGACGAGTATTATCGGGTGCTCAAACCCGGCGGTCGCCTGCTGACCCACGACATCATGTTCACCAGCGAACGACTGGCATCGGGCAGGCAGACGCAGCTGGAAGAGATTGTGCGATCCAACGTCAGCCCGATGTCCCAGGATGCGTGGAAAGCGCTGTTTATCGCCAGCCACTTCCAGTCGGTCGATACCCACAATGGAGCGATGTCCCTGATGTCACCGGCGGGGCTGATTCGCGACGAGGGCTTGCCGCGCGCAGCAAAAATCCTGTTTAACGGCTTGCGCACCCGCGAGAACCGGATCCGTTTTCTCGGGATGTTCCGCTTCTTTCGCCGTAACCGCCACCAGCTGAACTACATCGCCTGCTGCTCGCGCAAATAGCGCGCAGAGGCAATAATCCGTGCTACATTCATCCGTCAACTATCTGCTGTGAAAGGATTTTAGGATGGAAGCCGTTGAGAATTTAAAAGCCAAATACCCCGGAGCCCAGGCATGGGGGTTTGGCGACAGCGCGGAGATGGCCGACGAACTCGCCGCTCTGGTGATCAAAGGGATCAAAACTGCCTCCTGCGGTTCCCTTGCCGCATTTCAGGCAGAAGAACCCTCCCCGCAAATTGGCAGTTATCACATTATCCTCAACGGGCAAGATGTTCCGGTATGCGTCATCAGAATCGTGTCGATGCGCCTGCTCCGCTTTTGCGACGTGACGGAAGAGTTTGCCCGCAAAGAGGGTGAAGGCGACTTAAGCCTGGAATACTGGCGACGCGAGCATCAGGGCTTCTTCACCCGGGCAGGCTTTTTCTCTGAGGAGATGGAGCTGGTCGCCGAGGAGTTTAAAGTGGTGCATACAATCAGTGCGACCTGATAATGCGGCTAATACTGCCGCTGCCGCGGCAGTATTCTTATGGTGGAAAAAAACTGCTAATTATGGATAAGGAACTACCGGAACAGAGTGCGATGAAGGCCAGCTGAGAGCTGGCTTTACGCCACGTTACATGCACCAATAATTATAGTTCTGTCTGCTGATTTCAGCGTCGTTTCCCTGTGAGCAATGATTACTCTTGTTATATTAAGCTGCTTAATTGCCTGGTGAATATAACTTTCACTCTTTGCATCCAGCGCACTTGTGGCTTCACACCGTATTCAATTGACTATTTGTCAGTTCTTTCATTTATTAAGCGCCTTGTTTTATATAACACCGAAAAGTAACTATTACTCAGAAAATATATGCACATAACGGCAAATACTGATAGCAGTGCTCTTGGGCCTGATATGACTGGTTCGTTATTGAAATAAACGTCACATAAAGAAATGAAGAGATAAAATACAGCGAAATTGATAATGCCGGAAATAATGACATCCATGATCAATCGCTGCTTACTCATCCCTTGAGCATTTTTTTCTGACATGCCTACAATCTCACGCTTGGCTGGAACTTAGATTCCACAATGAATAAACGGTGGTGTGGATAAGATACAATCTCTCAATAACCACTAATGCTAATGATTCTTATTTAACTACTTACGATGATACAATCATATCCATAACACTCTAAATTGTGATCGGGATCACGATAATTAATCAAGTTGGATTTCGAAATACCTTTGCAAATCAGATCATTATTTAACCAATACCTGACAGGAGCGTTAACTTATTAAGCACCAACAGTTAATATTTTCTGTACGAATAACAAGCTGATTTATGGAAAACGGAGAAAACCTTTCTAAGGGTGGTCCGATTCCTTTTCTACAACGAAAAATTATACAGGTTACAACCCCGTATCCCCCTAACTCAGGAACCCACATGCTAAAGGTCATCGCCGAAGATTTTATCAAACTCGAATCTGTCGACACCGTTCTCCCTCTCTACCGTGAACTTGTCGCGGCAACGAAAAAAGAACCTCTGTGCATTGCCTATGATTTGTACCGGGATGAAAAAGATCCCGGGCACTTTATTTTTATTGAACAGTGGCCGGACCGGGCAGCCCTCGATGCGCACTGCGCCAGCGAGCACTTCAGACGACTGGTGCCGTTGATCGATCAACATGCGCGCAAAGACGCGCAGTACATTCTGATGAATGAACAGGTCGATCCCGACATCGCGTAACTCATCTTGCCCTGCGAGGTGGCGGATCCTCGCCACAGGTTGTCAGTTTTGCGCCAGTACCGGGCCGCATTCTTCGCCAGGATAAAACCTCAACACATCCTGGAGAACCGACATGTTGCCCAATCCCTCGCAAAAGTACGCGGCTTTCGCCCCCATTCAGTTACCCGATCGCCAGTGGCCGGATAAGACCCTGACCCACGCGCCGCGCTGGCTGTCGACCGACCTGCGCGATGGCAACCAGGCGCTGGCCGAACCAATGGATATCCCCCGCAAGCTCCGCTTCTGGGAGCAACTGCTCAAATGCGGCTTTAAAGAGATCGAGGTAGCTTTCCCCTCGGCCTCGGAGACGGACTTTCAGTTTGTGCGCCAGCTGATTGAAGAGCAGCGCATTCCGGATGACGTGACCATTCAGGTGCTGACCCAGGCCCGCAGCGATCTGATCGAGCGCACCTTTGCCGCGCTTGATGGGGTAAAAAGTGCCACCGTGCATCTGTATAACGCCACCGCCCCGCTGTTTCGCAGGCTGGTGTTTCGCCAGAGCCAGGACGACATTATTCAGCTGGCCGTCAGCGCCACCCGTCAAATCCGCGCCCTGTGCGAAGCGAATCCAAACACTCAATGGCGTTACGAGTACTCACCGGAAACCTTCTGCTTTACCGAGCCGGAGTTTGCCCTGCAAATCTGTGAGGCGGTGGCGGATGTCTGGGAACCCTCGGCTGCGCGGCCGATGATCATCAACCTGCCCGCCACCGTTGAGGTCAACACTCCCAACGTGTATGCCGATCAGATTGAATACTTCTGCCGGCACTTTACCCGCCGTCATGACGTCTGCATCAGCGTGCATCCCCACAACGATCGCGGCAGTGGCGTTGCCAGCGCCGAGCTGGCCCTGCTTGCCGGCGCCGATCGGGTAGAAGGTTGTCTGTTTGGCAACGGGGAGCGCACCGGCAACGTCTGCCTGGTGACGCTGGCAATGAACCTCTACTGCCAGGGGATCGCACCACAGCTCGATTTCAGCGATATGAAGCAGGTGGTAGAGCTGGTGGAACAGTGCAACCAGCTGCCGGTGCATCCCCGCCACCCGTATGCCGGAAAGCTGGCGTTTACCGCCTTCTCGGGTTCCCATCAGGACGCGATCAAGAAAGGCTTTCATGCCCGGGAACAGGCGGACTCACCACGGTGGGAGATGCCCTATCTGCCGGTTGACCCTGAGGATATCGGCTGTAGCTACGAGGCGGTGATCCGCGTGAACAGCCAGTCCGGTAAAAGCGGCGCGGCATGGATGCTCGAGCAAAATCATGGTCTGGTGCTGCCCCGCGCGCTGCAGCAGGATTTTAGCCGCCACGTGCAGGCAAAGACCGACCGCGACGGCAACGAGATGACGCTGAGTGCGCTCTGGCAGCTGTACCGTGAGCTGTATGGCCCCTATCCCCTCGCCCCGCGCCAGCTGCTGGACTACCGCACCGAAAGCCAGGCGGACGGCGAGCTGCAGCTGTCGGCCCGCGTTCAGACCGCTGAAGGGATTGTCACTCTGCAGGGCAAAGGCAACGGTCTGCTTTCCGCCGCAGCGGCGGCGATCGCGTCACGCTTTAAGATGACGCTGGCGATCGAGGATTATCACGAGCATACCCTCGGCAGGTGCAGCGAAAGCCGCTCGGCGGCCTACATCCGCTGCAGCTTTAAACAGGGGGTGAGTCGCTGGGGAACGGGCATTGATAACGATGTGTCCCGCGCGTCGCTTCAGGCACTGTTGAACGCGTTACCTGATGGCGACGCGGGCTGGAAGTAGTCGCTCGGCGCCACGCCCAACGTGCGGCGAAACATGGCGCTGAAGGCGCTGTGGCTGTCGTAGCCCAGGTCCAGCGCCACCCTGAGCACTGACTGCCCCTGCGCCAGACGATTCAGCGCCTCCATCAACCGCGCCCTGCGCAGCCATTCGCTGAACACCAGCCCGGTCTGCTGGCGAAAGTGGCGCAGCAGGGTGCGCTCGCTGATGTTTAATTCTCTGGCCGCCAGCGCGGTGGTCCATTTTTCGCCGGGCTGGTCCTGGATCTGACGGCACAGTGCCAGCAGCGCTGGGGTCTGCGGTTCCGGAAGATTAAATGGCAGGACGTTAATCCCCCTGATCTCGTCGAGGATCAGCTCGTAAATACGCTCCGCCCGGCTGCCCGCAGGATAATTCTCCGGCAGTGCAAGCGAAGCCACGATCAGCTCGCGCAGCAGGGTGGAGATTTGCACCACCTGACATACCGACGGCAAATCCGCTCTGGCAAAGGGATCGATAAACAGCGTTCGGGCAGCCACGTGGCCGGTGATCAGCAGACGGTGCTGCGTCCCGGCAGGCAGCCAGACGCCCCTGCCGGGCGGAACAATCCATACTCCCTGCGCCGTTTCAACGCGCACGACCCCGCTCAGGGTGTGCAACAGCTGGGCACAGGTATGGCTGTGCCACGGCTCCGTTGCGCCATGCGGATAATCATGGGCGAAAGGCACCAGAGGACGGGTGGCGAAGCTGAATTGCTGATGAGCAGACATAGATTACGCAGTAAGCAAAAAAAAGAAGATAGCATAGCGTTGCGGGTTTTCAGCATTACCTTAAGGCAACGTCGTCATACATCATCCAGACTTATCCTTTCTCTTTCTATGGATGCCACGCAATGAGACGTTTTTTTATGTCGGTTTTCTCCAGTCCCGAGTCCTTGCTACAGGTGATGAGCCATCAGGAAATCATTGAAGCCGTGGAGGATGGCGATCGAATCATCATCGATCAGGACGGTAATGCCTCGGTCAACTTTAAAAGCCATGAGGTGCGGCAGGATTTTCTGCGTCATGTTAATGCGCTGAAGAGGGCCTGAGATGGGCACGGCGATATTTATGGTGCTGATGGTATGCGGGTACTGGTACACCAGCCGCGACCTCTCCACCCGTTTTAAGATTAAGCGTTCCTTCGGCTGGGACGTCTATTTTCTGGTCGCGCTATACGGTTGCATCTTCGTCCTGCAGGGGGTGATCGCCACCGGGCTGATGTGGCTGTTGCTGCTTGCCGCCTCTGCCATCGCCAATACCTTCCACCTGACTTCGCAGACCTACGCCGACTGGCAAATTGATTTTATGAACTGGAGCTTTCTCGGCATCCAGGCGCCGGTAGTGGTGATGCTGGCCTTTGCGATCCTGTTTTGTCTCTATCGTTCCAACTGGGCGGGCAGCGCCAGGCTGGACGGTGAAGGCCGGAAAAAGCTGTATAAGCGCCTGTCGCAATCGAACGGTATCGAACAGCTGCTGTATCAGTGCATGGAAGAAGGCGAGCTGGCGCTGGTGACGCTGAAGTCGCGGCGGATCTATATCGGCATGATCCATACCGCGACCCTGGAATACGATAAGACCGCCAATATCGTGCTGATCCCGATGCTCAGCGGCTATCGTGACGGGGAGAAGATGGACCTGCGCATTGAGCATAATTACAGCAAATGGTACGCCGAGCATGACATCACGCTCGATTCCGAGCCCCGCAGCGCGATGGCCTTTCGCAAGGTGATTATGCTGGA
Organism: Silvania sp.; assembly: GCF_051656365.1. Taxonomy (NCBI): domain Bacteria; kingdom Pseudomonadati; phylum Pseudomonadota; class Gammaproteobacteria; order Enterobacterales; family Enterobacteriaceae; genus Silvania; species Silvania sp. The sequence continues at coordinate 16,625 of NZ_JBOGBT010000110.1, forward strand.
TCAGATTGAGAGCCTGTCGCTCTTTGATCCTGCCAGTGCCAGCGCGCTGGCACTGGAGCAGCGCCAGAATAACGGGGATTAACCGTTGTCGGGCGCACTATCGGATCTCACTCCGGTTTGATGTTTTGATTCATCCGGAAGAGGTTTGTCGGATCGTACTTATTCTTGAGCTGTATGAGTCGCGTCCAGGTCGCACCGTAGGCAAAGGCGATGCGGTCGGTCTCCTCCTGGGTCAGAAAGTTAATGTAAGCGCCGCTGCTGGCAAACGGCTGTGATTTTGCAAAGAACGCGCGCGCCCAGGCGATGCCGTCCGCATCCTCGTCGGCGGACTCCCAGCGGCCGTGCACGTTCATCACGTAGCAGGCATCCCGGCTTGAATAGGCCATCGCTTCGGGTGCGACGCGGGTGGTCTGGCCGCCAATCGTCCCGATGAAGATTTCACACTGGGGCGACGGCAGTTTGCCTGCGTACTCGATAATGGCATCGATAACGCCGTCGCTGAGCTGGGCAAAGTTGTGCGACTTCCAGTAGTTGCGCGCCCCTTTTGCTAAAAGCGGATCGAACGCCTGTTGCCAGGCGAGGTACGGCATCACGCCGATGTGCTCCCCGAGAGCCGTGCCGAATCCGCGCAGCGGCGCGATAAGCGCCTCCCCCTCTTCTGGATTGCCCGCATAGCATAGTGCGAGCGCGACCATCTCTTTCCCGTGCGCATCCTCGGGCAGAAAAGGCAGCGGCGGTGCCTTGCGGGTGACCATCCAGACGTTAAGTTCTTCCGGCATGGTCTCGGTGAAGCGGGCGAACTGGGTGATCACCTGCTTTGCCTGATCAAACGGAAAGACGATCAGCCCGCACAGCACATCCGGCCCGACCGGATGGAGCTGAAATTCGAAGCGTGTAATCACCCCGAAATTGCCTCCCCCACCCCGCAGCCCCCAGAAGAGGTCCGCGTTTTCCTCTTCGCTGGCGTGCAGCTGCCGGCCATCTGCCGTGACCACCTCCGCCGAGAGCAGGTTGTCGATGGTCATGCCGTACTTGCGACTCAGCCAGCCAAAGCCGCCGCCGAGCGTCAGGCCCGCTACCCCGGTGGTCGAATTGATGCCAAGCGGCGTGGCGAGGCCATAGGCCTGCACGGCCGCATCAAACTCGCCCAGAGTGCAGCCGGGCCCGACGTGGGCCCGTTTAGTGGCTACGTCCACCTGCACATCCTTCATCAGCGAGAGGTCGATCATCAGCCCCTCGTCGCATACCGCATTGCCCGCGATGTTGTGCCCACCCCCACGAATCGAAATGAGCAGGTTTTGCGTGCGGCCAAACGCGATGGCCTGGACCACATCCTCAGTTGAAGTGCAGCGGGCGATCAGCGCCGGTTTGCGGTCGATCATGGCATTCCAGATCTGGCGCACCTCGTCGTAGCCCGCATCGTCAGGAAGGATCACCTCCCCCCGAAAGTGCGTTTTGAATGCGTCGATATCTGCCTTTATTAACTCCTTCATGATTGTCTCCTGTCGTTGTTTACCCCTACTAATTATGGTGGGTTTAGCGCGACCTGAAGGTTTATTGAAGCAGGGGCAAAAACGGGGCTATAGCCCGGTGGGAAGGTGCTTGAGCGCTACAGGTATGTCGAAGGCTCGGGGAGAGCGGGCCTGTCATGTGTTAGAAGATCTTAATCAAAAGAAGGATTTGGGATCATTTTTTTCATACAATCAGGCGTTATTGTTAAATTATTTAACAATGTTTCATCTTGTGGCAGGGTTACCACATGCTGAAGCTGATAATGGAAATTGCACTCAACTAACCCCACAGGAAAGAAGATGAACAAATATTTATTCGCATTGCCACCGGCAATTATCATGGCGTTGCCTTATCTCGTCTCCCCCGCCAGTGCCGCCAATCCGGTTCACGCTGTTGATGTAAAATCCTTTGATGTCGGCGGCGTGAAAACGGGGATGAGCATTGAAGAAGCCCGTGCGGCAATGCAGAAAAATTTTGGCGTCCCGGCAGATAAAATCGAAGCGTCTAAGTCTGAGACATACCAGGTAGCGACCAAGGTGACAGGCAGTCAACAGGTCATGTATCTGGTCTATGAAAACAAAGGCACGCGGATGCAGGTGACTTTTGAACCTCGCATCCCTTATGACAAGAGCAACCCTATGGCTGCTGCCTTAATCTCCTATGAGATCCCCTGGACGAGCGAGAACGCAACGTCGATCAAGGAAGCCGCGCTCGCCAAATATGGTCCGGTTTCAACCACTGATATGTACCCGGTATGGTGTGAAAAACCCATCCCTGGGACAGGAATGGGCTGTGAACCTGATTCAGCCTCATTGAAAGTTGCCAGCACAACGCTAACGCTGATCGATCCTGCCTGGCAAAATGCCAGAATGAAGTTCATGGATCAGCAAAACGCGACAAAGCCGCAAATTTAACGTCGGTCAGGCATCTCGTCATCTTTCCCGCGCCTGCTGCGGGAAAGATGACGAGATACCAAAGGGAACTGATGCAAGCGCAGAGTCGGCCATCAGCGGTGAGTTCAACGGGTCGATGCAACGCTATCTTTAAACAGGGAGATCTCATGTTTACCGCAATTATCCGTGCCATGATCGGAGGCGCTCTTTTAGTGATGTCAGCCTTCGTCCCGACGTCCGCAGCGCCGTCTCCGTCCATACCTTCAGAACATCAGAACTCGCAGCGTATCTCTGTCCAGACGCAAGGCTCAGGAACGGATGTGATATTGATTGCGGGACTGGCGTCGTCTCGCGACGTTTGGGCCGATTTAGCATCAGGTTTACGTAGCAGCCACCGTATTCATCTTGTAGAACTTGCGGGCTTTGCGAGTACACCTGCCATTTCCAACCCCGAGGGTAAGGTCCTCGCGCCAGCCGTTGACGCCATCGCTGAATACATCCGCACCCAGCACATCAACGCCCCGGCGATCGTTGGCCATTCTCTTGGGGGGGAAATTGCTTTGATGCTGGGGGCCCGTCATCCCGAACTGGTCGGTCGGCTGATGATCGTCGATGCTTTGCCGTTCTATACGTTGATGATTGACCCTGCGGCGACCAGCGAAACGGCTGCCCGGCATGCCACTGCTACGCGGGATTGGCTCCTGGCGCAGTCGCCGGAGCAAATCGTAGCGTTTCAGAATACATCCATAGCCCGTTTAGCGAAGACCGAGGCGGTGAGGCCTGCTCTGGTGGCTGCGGGGATCAATTCCGATCGCAAAACCGTTGCGGATGCAGTGTATGAATTGATGATTACCGATTTGCGTCCCGAGCTTGGCCGCATTAAAGCGCCGATTGAGATCCTGTACGCGTATGACGCCTTATTCGGGATACCTGCAGCCAGCGTGGATGCGATGTACCGTCAAGCCTATGCCTCTGCACCCAATATCCATTTCACGCGGATCGATGACAGTTTTCACTTTATCATGCTTGATCAGCCTGAACGGTTCTCCCGCGCAGTTGAGTCATTCTTAAATGAATAATGGATGCCTGCATCAGTGATGATGTGTGCTGGCAATCAGGCAGCGTTAACTGCTCTGATTTTTTTACTGCCAGCCGCATCAGACTCTGTTTTATCTGTTGCCGTTGCGGCATGGATATCCGGGAGCTTGCTGGTACGCAGAATATGCAGCACGGCCTCTTTCTGCTCGGCGAGATGCAGCCCAAGATCTTCAGCCTGCGTTTCATCCATCTGCATTCCGCTTTGCAACAGCCAGTCGGTGAACGCTTCTGCCATGTCGAGCAGTTTGTCGTGCGCGTCAGCCTCTTTCTTACTGGCAAATGTCATTTTCTCTTCACCTTTTCTTACGACAACAAATTTTGTTTCAACAGCCATAATGCGCCCCTTTCACTGTGTTTATATACAGTATATCAGCTCCGGGTTTGTGTTGCAGCCAAAATATGCCTGCCTGTTTTCCGCCGGGCGGTCACCTGCAGGAGTGACACCAGGGAGGTAAACGCAGGGCAATAAAAAACCCGCACTGGGCGGGTTTATTTTCTTATCAGCGGAGCTTAGCTGCTCGGGTCATTGCCGTCATCGCTGTTGTAAACGTTGCTGATAATGAGCACGGCTTACAGCGGAGTAACGTTACCCGCTGCTGGGCCTTTAGCACCATTTTCAATGGTGAAGGAGACTTTCTGGCCTTCTTCAAGCGTTTTAAAGCTGTCGCTCTGGATAGCAGAGAAATGTACGAATACATCTTTGCTGCCGTCGTCAGGGGTGATAAAGCCAAAACCTTTATCTGCGTTAAACCATTTTACTAAACCAGTCATTTTGTTAGACATAGAGACTTCCTTACTTGATGAGCCACGCAGTGTGGCGATAATGGCCTGTATTAGAGTAGCTTATTTGGCACTTAGGAGGAGGCTCATGAAGAAGGGTATCTGTGGATAACACCTGAACTGAGGACTGCTTTACTAAAACTGCTTTCATAAGGTCTGTGTTCCAAACCGAGGAAACCATTAAGACACAGGGAAATTATTTTAGCAACGTTTATGTTTTTTATTTTACACGCTTAAACACCTGGATGGCTGAATGTCCGTTAAAGGGGGCAAGAATAACGTTAACACGCATATTAACGGTAAAATTTAGCTAAGCGCATAATATCTTATTTTAATTTTTCTGCGAGACAGGGAAATATAAAATTAATCACCCGCGTATATATCGCAAGAATTTACCGGCAATTATTTTTTATTATAACTGGCGTCAGCTTGTTGCCAGAGGTGAAAGCTATGGCGTTCACGGCTAACACAATAATACGATCCCATTCCCCAGCATCCGGGAGCCTATCTGATTGTCGATACCCTGCCCACCCATCAGCCTGGCATTACCTCAGCCGACATATAGACCCCCACATAGCGCACAAATTTCCCCACAAATACGCCAGCGAACACCCCGCCGACGATAATCACGCAGGCGCTCACCCCGGGTCGCTGCAGTAGCTCGGGCGACATGGCGGTCATAACCCCCAGCACGTACTTCACTGCAAAGGTCAGCATCATAAAAGGCAGCGCGGAGTAGTCTGCCGGGCGGTGAATGCTGCGGGGGGCTGGAGCGCGGGTCACCGCCGCGCGTTTGATCAGCACGTACCCCATCGCTGCACCGCTGAGTAACCCCACCAGCCACAGGGACCAGGTGGCGACGCTCTGCTCGCGGTACATCACCATATCGTAGAGATCCCAGATCAGAAAAATGGCCGGGATGATGGCCAGCTTTTCCAGTGCGACGGTGGCAGGCTTACGCGCCTTGATGCCTCTGCTGATCAGGAACACCAAAAGGACATACACCCAGACGGGTGTATGGGTCAAAATCCCGGAGATCGTCTCAGTCATCTGGCGCACCGTCGCTTACGGGAGGATAAGAATCGACTCAGTATTGCGCATCTCATCCATTACGCCATCATACTTTATAAGGTTATTTCTCCTCCTCTGCGGTGATCTGCCAGAAGCTTCACAGCCTGCTCGCATTTATTGACCATGCAAAATAAACGAAGCCGCTTACGAATTTATTTCAACCGTTACTACATCGTTTCAAGAATAATATTAAAACCAATTAAGATTAATCCCACGTTTTTTTATTATTTATACGCTAAGGCCGTTGGAACAAGATCGTAAATTTACGTAAAGAACCCCGTCACGCCTGGCGCGCAGCGCTTCACCGAGGCGATGAATAATCGTTTCCCGAACAGTGCATGAAGGTTGTTTGAATACATCATCTTGCACGATATTTATTCAATGACAAGCGAAGCGCTATTTATCAGTAATGACACTTCATGAAAAAATTTATTGAAGTTACCTCGTTTGACTCTTCAATAATAATGACTAAATTTAAATCTGAACGACAACGGAGATGAATAAACAGATCTCCATACCATAATGGCAACAAAGAGGATTGATAAAATGGCAGACCAACGCGAAAACCGTGATAAAGCCTCTGACACTGGCAAAAAAGGTGGTCAACAAGGCAGCGGCAATTTCAAGAATGATCCGCAGCGTGCTTCTGAAGCAGGTAAAAAAGGTGGTCAGCAAAGCCATGGCGGCGGGAATAAATCTGACAAATCCTAACTCATCTCATTATTAATACCGGCTTTTATAATTGACCAATACTCTGCGGGTCCGTGGACTCGCAGAATTTTTACGTCACTGGAGAAAGTTATATGAATATGAAATCGATTGAAGATGTTTTTATTCATCTGCTATCAGATACCTACAGCGCGGAAAAACAACTGACCCGCGGTCTGGCTAAACTTTCTCGTGAAGCATTCAGCCCCGAACTGAGCGCTGCGTTTAAAGCGCACCTGGAAGAAACCCACGGCCAGATTGAGCGTATCGATCAGCTCGTCGAGAAAACCCCCAACGTCAAACTGAAACGTATGAAATGTGTGGCAATGGAAGGCTTAATCGAAGAAGCCAATGAAGTGATTGAAAGCACCGACAAAAATGAAGTCCGTGACGCCGCCCTGATCGCCGCCGCGCAGAAAGTCGAACACTATGAAATAGCCAGCTACGGTACTCTGGCCACCCTCGCACAACAATTAGGCTATACCCAGGCGGTAAAATTATTAAACGCCACGCTGGAAGAAGAAAAATCCACCGATCTTAAGCTGACCGATTTGGCTGTCGGCAATATTAATCAGAAAGCGGAAAACAAAGCCTGAATTAACCGCAGCGAGGAACAGAGTATGACTCACGTAGAACACTATCATGACTGGCTACGCGATGCCCACGCGATGGAAAAGCAAGCGGAATCCATGCTCGAATCCATGTCCAGCCGTATCGATAATTACCCGGCGTTACGTACCCGCATTGAACAACATCTGACCGAAACCCGACATCAGGTAACCGTGCTGGAAGAGATCCTCGATCGCAATAATATTTCCCGCTCGGTCATAAAAGACTCCATGAGTAAAATGGTGGCCTTTGGGCAATCCGTCGGCGGCATGTTCCCCTCGGACGAGATCGTTAAAGGTGCGATTAGCGGCTACGTTTTCGAGAATTTCGAAATAGCCTGTTATACCTCGCTGGTCGCCGCCGCAAAACAGGCGGGCGATACCGCGTCCGTACCGGCCCTTGAAAACATCCTTGCTGAAGAGCAGCGGATGGCAGACTGGCTTCTTGAGCACCTTCCTGACACCACCGAGCAGTTCCTGCTGCGCGCGAATGCCCCGGGCGTGAAAGCCAAAAACTGACGATTGAACCTCTGAGCCCCGCACCCGCGGGGCATTGTTGCGAATAGGGGAAGAGGCGATGTTCGAACTCGATGCGTTTCATCTGGCCAGGCTTCAGTTCGCCTTCACCGTCTCGTTCCATATCATCTTCCCGGCGATCACCATCGGCCTTGCCAGCTATCTGGTGGTGCTGGAAGGCATGTGGCTTCGCACCAAAAACGACGTCTGGCGCTCGCTGTATCACTTCTGGCTGAAAATCTTCGCCGTCAACTTCGGCATGGGGGTGGTCTCCGGACTGGTGATGGCCTATCAGTTTGGCACCAACTGGAGCGGCTTTTCCCAGTTTGCCGGGAGCATTACCGGCCCGCTGCTCACCTACGAAGTCTTAACCGCCTTTTTCCTCGAAGCGGGTTTCCTCGGCGTGATGCTGTTTGGCTGGAACAAGGTTGGGCCCGGCCTGCACTTCTTTGCCACCTGCATGGTGGCGCTCGGCACGCTGATGTCCACCTTCTGGATCCTCGCCTCGAACAGCTGGATGCACACCCCGCAGGGCTTCAGTATCCAGGACGGCCAGGTGATCCCTGAGGACTGGTTCGCTATTATCTTTAACCCATCCTTCCCCTACCGCCTGATCCACATGTCCATCGCCGCGTTCCTGAGCAGCGCCCTGTTTGTCGGCGCGTCCGGCGCGTGGCATCTGCTGCGCGGCAACGACACTCCGGCGATCCGCAAAATGTTCTCGATGGCGCTATGGATGGCGCTGCTGGTGGCCCCGATCCAGGCCCTGGTCGGGGATATGCACGGCCTGAATACGCTGGAACATCAGCCCGCGAAAATAGCCGCCATCGAAGGCCACTGGGAGAACCGCCCCGGTGAAGCCACCCCGCTGCTGCTGTTTGGCGTGCCGGATATGGACGAAGAGCGCACCAAGTACGGCCTGGAAATCCCGGCCCTCGGCAGCCTGATCCTCACCCACAGCCTGGACAAACAGGTTCCGGCCCTGAAAGAGTTTCCGAAAGATCAACGCCCCAATTCGCTGATTGTCTTCTGGTCGTTCCGCCTGATGGTCGGCCTGGGGCTGCTGATGATCCTGATGGGGGCCGTCGGCCTGTGGCTGCGCCATCGTCGCCGCCTTTATCACTCCCGCCCGTTCCACTGGTTCGCCCTGGGCATGGGGCCAGCCGGTCTGGTGGCGATCCTCGCCGGTTGGGTCACCACTGAGGTGGGCCGTCAGCCGTGGGTGGTGTACGGCTACCTGCGCACCATCGACGCGGTATCGCTGCACAGCACCCTGCAGATGAGCATCAGCCTGCTGGCGTTTTTCGTCGTCTACTGCTCGGTATTTGGCGTTGGCTACGTCTACCTGATCCGGCTGATTAAAAAGGGGCCGCAGCCGACCGTCAGCCTCACCTCGCAAACCGACGGTCGGCCCGCGCGCCCGCTCTCGGCTGCTGAACCCGTTGTGGAAGAGGAGAAACGCTAATGGGCGTCGATATCTCGGTTATCTGGTTTGCGATCATCGTTTTCTCCACCCTGATGTACATCATCATGGATGGCTTCGATTTGGGTATCGGCATGCTGTTCTACTTTGAGCGCGATCCGCAGGCGCGGGACGTGATGGTCAACAGCGTGGCCCCGGTGTGGGACGGGAATGAAACCTGGTTGGTGCTGGGGGGCGCCGGGCTTTTTGGCGCGTTCCCGCTGGCCTATGCGGTGATCGTCGACGCCCTTACCATCCCGCTGACGGCGATGCTGATTGGCCTGATCTTTCGCGGCGTGGCGTTCGAGTTTCGTTTTAAAGCCACCCCGTCGCATCGGGCCTTCTGGGATTACGCCTTTGCCGGGGGATCGCTGCTGGCGACCTTCAGCCAGGGGATCGTGGTCGGGGCGATGATCAACGGTTTTGAGGTGGCGAACCGCCGCTTCGCCGGGGGCGCGCTCGACTGGCTGACACCGTTCAATCTGTTCTGCGGCCTGGGGCTGATGGTGGCCTACACCCTGCTAGCCACCACCTGGCTGATTATGAAAAGCGAAGGCCGCCTGCAAACCCACATGCGCACCCTCACCCGCCATGTGCTGCTGGCGCTGATGGCGGTGATTGCGGTGGTCAGCCTGTGGACGCCGCTGGGTTGGCAGTATGTCGCCGAGCGCTGGTTCTCGCTGCCTAACTTCTTTTACTTCCTGCCGGTGCCGCTGCTGGTGCTGGTGTTCAGCGCCTGGATCTGGCGTCTTACCCGTAACGCCAACAGCCACGCCCTGCCGTTTATTCTGACCTTGGGGCTGATCTTCCTCGGGTTCAGCGGGCTGGGCATCAGCCTGTGGCCGAACATTATCCCGCCGGCTATCTCCCTGTGGGATGCAGCCGCTCCGCCGTCCAGCCAGCTGTTTATGCTGGTCGGCACCCTGCTGATTATCCCGGTGATCCTGGTCTACACCGCCTGGAGCTACTACGTGTTTCGCGGCAAGGTCACCGACACGGAGGGCTATCACTGATCCCCTCGCTAATGCAGCTGCTTTTTCCACTGCGGTATGCGCCTGATGACCTCTGTCAGGGCATAGCGCACCGCTTTTTCAATCACGTCATCGCACTCGCCGGTAAAGTGCTGCACCGTGGCGCGCACTTCCCCGTGAAAGCTCCACGCAAACCACACCGTGCCCGCGGGCGTGCCGTCATCCCCGCCGTCCGGCCCGGCGTAGCCGCTAATGGCGACGGCAATATCCACCTCGGCGACGCGCAGCGCCCCCTGAGCCATCTCGCACACCGTCTGCTCACTGACGGCGCTGTATTTCTCTAAAGTTTCTGGCTTCACCCCCAGCACCTTCTGTTTGGCCTCATCGGTGAAGGTGACTAACCCCACGCCATAGAAGTCGGCGGTGTCCTCCTCGGCACACAGGGCCGACGCCAGCTTGCCGCCGGTGCAGGACTCGGCGGTGGTCAGTCGCCACCCCAGTTCACTTAACACATACGCCACCTGCCTGGTCAGCTCGGCGGCGGTTTTGGCCTCGTTCCAGATATTGGCTGTCATGATTCACTCTCTTCCGGAATAATAGAAATATGACCATTGCATTCAAGGATCGCGTATTTAATTTTCGCCAGCTGATAGATGCCGTGATTTTGCCGGGCGGAGACCATCACATCGTCGCAGGAGACGTTAACCTGCTTTAACTTCTCCTCCTGCGGTTTGCCGTGGGCCACCAGAATAACCGGCGAGCCATCGAGTAACGATTCGGCCCGGGAGGAGTATTTCTTCAGATAGCCAAACAGCATATCCACCACCACCAGCGTCACGATGGTCAGCATCGCGCCGGTTATCGAGAAATCATTCCCCAGCAGCGCCTGCTGGGTGGCCTCGCTAATAATCAGCAGCAGGATCAGGTCAAAGCTGGTCATTTGTAACAGCGCCCGTCGCCCGGCAATTTTAAATACCACCAGCAGGATCAGATAGACGGCGACGGCGCGAAAGATCATATCCATCGTATCCTCCTACGGATAGATAAACTGCCAGAACGACATTTCCGGCGCATTATTGACGTGCAGAGTGGTCACGGCTTTTCCGGGCTGGTCCGGCGCAGTATAGATCCACACCGAAAAATCCCCTTTCTGCCCGGCGGGATGATAAACCAATATTAATTTCTGCCCCTGGCTGTACATATTATCCGGCTGCGGCCAGATAGCGCTGGTTTCAAAGCTGTCCATATATTCGCCACCAAGCACCAGAGTGGTATTTTCTTCAGGCTCGCGGGCCACAGTGATTTTTAATTGCAGTTGATTTTGCAGCCGCCCGAAGCGTTGATACTCTATTTTAACTGTCTTATTTTCAGTGGATTGACTGGCGTGGCTGAAATAACCCACCGAAAATACGCCCGACAGCGCGGCGGCAATGATGAGGAGCAGAAAAACAAGACCATAACGACGGAAGGCGGACTCCAGCGCAATAGCGAAGCGGCTCTCATCTACCCCGGGCAATTTATCGGGATTGCCATGTCCATTCGCCATATTTCGCCCTACCGCCTCGTTAATTAACATTATGATTTTTAGTCATAATTCTCTTTAAGACAGTTCTTGTTTGCAAAGGTAAAAATAGCAACCAGACTTAATCTGTCAAGCCACTACTCACTCAGGAGGCAGTATGAAATTATCCGTTGCGCCGCTGTTTTGTTGTCTGTTAATCCCAACGGCCTGGGCCGATGATAATGGCGGACTGAAAAAAGACACTGCCCCCCCGCCACCGCATGCGCTGGAAGAAGGTTATCGTGGTACCGAAGACGCCAGAATAATGACCGTCGAGCAGGCAAAAGAAATGCACGACGGGGCCACCATTTCATTACGCGGTAATTTAATTGATGGTTCCGGAGATAAATATGTCTTCCGCGATAAAACCGGAAAAATAGATACTATTATTCCACAGTCTGTTTTTGATGGCAGAACGGTTAAACCGGATAATATGATCAGCATTAACGGCAGTCTGGATAAAAAATCCACCCCGCCGGTGGTACGCGTCGATCGCATTCAGAAATAATCCGGCAATAATTTCACTTAAGTTTCGCGTGGATATTCCTCAGCATCCACGTGAAACCACCAATATATTCTTCACCTCATCAAACCTACCAGATTTAAGGAGTCATAAACTCGGATAATTCCGGGCTTTAGGATTAATCCCCCTTTCATTCCCCCTGCAATAAATAAACAATTTTACACAAATTCACACTGCAACTTATTTGCTTACACGGCACGGATCCTTGATGAACGCCCGATACCCTATCGCCATAATAATAACGACAGCCGCTGGCCTGCCTTTACTGTTCTCTGCCCACGCGGCGGAGCCGGATAATCAATTTATAATTCAGCAGCAGCGTCAAAGAGCCTTAGAGCAGCAATTAACCCCGCCGGTGCCCGATGTGCGGCTTTCTGAGCCGTCATCAGGCTTTGGCAAAATTGCCTTCCCGACGGAAACCCCCTGCTTCCCGATTAACCGCGTCGAACTGAGCGGCCAGCAGGCCCTGCCCCACTGGCTGCCGCTGCAGCGAATTGCCGACCAGGCCCAGGGGCGCTGTCTGGGCGGTAAAGGGATCAATCTGCTGATGAGCACCCTGCAGAACCGGATTGTCGATCACGGCTGGATCACCACCCGCGTGCTGGCTCCGTCACAGGATCTGAAAAGCGGCACCCTGAAACTGGCCATCGTGCCGGGGGCGATCCGCCACGTAACGCTGACCAAAGAGAGCGACGACTATATCCAGCTGTACAGCGCCTTCCCGGCACACGAAGGGGAGCTGCTGGATCTGCGCGATATTGAACAAGGGCTGGAAAACCTGCAGCGCCTGCCGACGGTAGAAGCCAACATGGAGCTGCTGCCAGGGGAAAATCCGGGTGAGAGCGATGTGGCGATCGTCCGTAAGCAGAGCAAAATGTGGCGTGTCGGCCTGTCGCTGGACGACGCCGGGACCGAAACCACCGGGCGCTATCAGGGCGGCGTCACCCTGTCGCTGGATAACCCCTTCTCCCTGAGCGATCTGCTGTATGTCTCCGCCAGCCACGATCTGAACGATAAAAGCGGCAAGGGCAGCAAAAACTACACCGCCCACTACTCGGTGCCGTTCGGCTACTGGATGCTGGGCATCACCGGCAGCGACTACGACTACCACCAGACCGTCGCCGGTTTGAACGAAGATTATCGCTACAGCGGCAAAAGCAAAAACCTCGATATTCAGCTCAGCCGCGTGCTGCACCGCAACGGCTCACAAAAAACCACCCTCACCTACGACGTCCTGGCGCGGGAAACCCGCAACTTTATCGACGACACGGAGGTGGGCGTTCAGCGTCGGCAGACCGCAGGCTGGCGCGTCGGGCTGGAGCATCGCCACTACATCGGCCAGGCGACGCTTGATGCGGGTATCAGCTATCAGCGCGGCACCCGCTGGTTTGGCGCGCAGCCTGCCCCGGAAGAGTACTGGGGCGATGCCACTGCGCTGGGCAAAATCACCCTGCTGAGCACCCAGCTCGATCTGCCGTTTGCCATCGGCACGCAAAACTTCCGCTACAACGTGCAGTACCTGCGCCAGATAAGCAACACCCCGCTCACCCCGCAGGATCAGTTCGCCATCGGCAACCGCTGGACGGTGCGCGGCTTTGACGGCGAGCGCACCCTCAGCGCCAGCCACGGCTGGTACGTGCGTAACGATCTGGCCTGGCGCACGCCCCTGCCGAATCAGGAGTTCTATCTGGGTGCCGACTACGGCGAAGTGGGCGGCTACAGCTCGGATCTGCAGGTCGGTAAACACCTGGCGGGCGGCGTGGCGGGCCTGCGCGGCAACGCCTTTAACACCGGCTACGACCTGTTCGCCGGGACGCCGTTATCGAAGCCGGACGGCTTTGCCACCAGCGATCTGACGCTCGGCTTTAACCTCAACTGGAGCTGGTGATGCGCGTCGGAAATCTGGAGATCAAAGCCCCGCTGATCCTCGGCGGTGAAGAGAGTGAAGCCGAGGTGCTGGGTGCCACCGTCTGGCTGTGGATGCACTCCCCGATGCACCGGGATGCCCCGCTGCATGCCCTGCCAACGCTGCTGCTGCCGATCATTAAGCGCCGTCAGTACGTGCTGGTGGTTGAAAACGACCGCCCGGTCTTTTTCCTCAGCTGGGCCTGGCTGAATGAGGAATCGGAAGCCCGCTTTCTCACCCGCCCGTCCATTGAGATGCCAGAGGCAGACTGGGACAGTGGGGATCGGATCTGGTTCTGCGACTGGATCGCCCCGTTCGGCCACACCGCCGAAATGTCGGCCCTGCTGCGTCGGGATATCTTCCCCGACCATATCTGCCGCGCGCTCTGGCATCGGGGCGCCGAGCGTGGCAAGCGCGTGATGCTGTTCCACGGCAACCACGTCAGCCGCCAACACGCCAGAGCCTGGCAACAGAACCACCCGCTCGCCGTAAACCTGCCGGAAGCGTTTAAAGGAACGAACCATGAATAAGAACCTGTACCGAATTGTCTTTAACAAAGCGCGCGGCATGCTGATGGTGGTGGCGGATATCGCCCGCTCCGGCCGCGCCGGTTCGTCCCGTTCTTCCGGTATCAGCCAGACCCACAGCCGTCTTATTGGCAAAGTAAGCGCCCTCAGCTTTAGCCTGTGGCTGGCAATGGGGGCGGTACACACGGCGCAGGCCAACATCGTTGCCGACGCCGGTGCACCTAAAAACCAGCAGCCGACGGTGATCAACAGCGCCAACGGCACGCCGCAGGTCAATATCCAGACCCCGTCTGACGCCGGGGTGTCGCGCAACAACTACACCCAGTTCGACGTGGATAACAAAGGGGTGATTCTTAACAACGCCCACAACAACGTGCAGACCAACCTTGGCGGCATGGTGGCAGGCAACCCGTGGCTCGCCAGGGGTGAAGCCAAAGTGATCCTCAACGAGGTCAGCTCCCGGGATCCGAGCAAACTCAACGGCATGATCGAAGTTGCCGGTAAAAAAGCGCAGGTGGTGATCGCCAACCCGTCGGGCATTACCTGTAGCGGCTGCGGCTTTATCAACGCCAACCGCGCCACGCTCACCACCGGCCAGGCGCAGATGAAAGACGGCAACCTCACCGGCTTTAACGTCGAGCGCGGGGAAGTGGTGGTCGAGGGTGCCGGGATGGACACCTCCGGCGCGGATTACACCGACATTATCGCCCGCTCGGTGAAGGTCAACGCCGGACTGTGGGCCAACGATCTGAAGATTACCACCGGGCGTAACCAGGTGGATGCCGCCCACGAGAGTATCGAAAAAGGCAGCGACGATCCGGCCACCCGCCCACAGATGGCGGTAGACGTGGCCAGCCTCGGGGGCATGTACGCAGGCAAAATCCGCATGGTGGGCACCGAGCGCGGCGTCGGCGTGCGTAACGCAGGCGCCATCGGGGCCCAGGCAGGCAGCGTCACGATCTCAGCCGACGGACGCATCGAAAACAGCGGCACCGTCCGGGCCAGCGACGCTGCCCGCCTGCAAACCGCAGGCGAGATGAACAACAGCGGGGCGATCACCGCCGCCAGCCACGTCCGGGTGAACGCGGGAAGCCTCACCGCCAGTAAAGCGAGCGTGCTGGCCGCCGGGGTGACAAACGACGGCAGGCTTGCCGAGGCGGGCGATCTGGAACTCAGCACCCGCGGCCAGCTCAGCGCCCACGGGCAAACGCTGGCGGGCGGCAATCTCAGCGCCAGCGGCCAGGGCGTGGACGTCAGTGGCAGCCAGACCCAGGCTAAACGCGTCCTGCTGGACGGCGGCGCGGGGGATGTGACCACCGCCAGCGCGAAGGTGAACGCCAGCGAACTGACTGTCCGTAGCGGTAAATTACTCAATAACAACGGCGGCACGCTGGGCGCGGAGGCGATTAACCTCAGCGCTCACGACCTCAGCAACCAGCAAGGCAACATCGTCCAGCGCGGCAGCGGCGCGCTGGCGGTAAACCTGCCGGGCAACATCGATAACCGGCAGGGGCAGATTGGTGCGGCGAACGGCGTCCAGCTCAAGGCCGGTGCCATTGATAACAGCGACGGGCAGATCGTGGCGGTCGCTGGCAACACCCGGCTCGAGGCGGGTACGCTGGATAACGCCCGGGGGCTGATCTCTGCCGCCGCGGGCGACGGCGAGATCGTCAGCCAGCAGGCCGTAAACAACGCTAAAGGCCGCATTGAGGCGGCAAAAACCCAGCGCATCGGTGCGGCTAACCTCAACAACCAGCAGGGGGTGATTGTTGCCGACGGCGCGACGCTGGCGCTAAACGGCGAGTTTGATAACCGCTCCGGCTCCCTGCTCTCTCTGGGTTCGCTGGATGTGGCGAGCGGCGGGCTCAATAACCAGCGCGGCTTCCTCGCAAGCGACGGCGATTTTAGCCTCAATGCCCGCGATATCGACAACACCGACGGCCAAATCGGTGCCAACCAGCGCCTGACTGCCGGGTTCGCCACGCTGACCAACAACGACGGTGCGCTGAAATCGGTCGGGGCGATGACCCTGACCGGCGGCCTGCTGGATAACCGCCACGGCACCACCTTATCCGCCGACAGCCTTGCGTTTTCCGGTGAGCAGCTCAACAACAGCGCCGGGACACTGGCGGCGGCAGAGGATCTGTCGCTCACCGCCGCCACCGGGCTGAATAACCAGAGCGGCCTGCTGCAGGGCAGCGGCGTGAACATCACCACCGGCACGCTGGATAACCGTGCGGGCGGGCGCATCACCGGCGAGGCCGATACCGCCCTGCATACCGCTTACCTGCAAAACGGCGGCGGGCAGATCCAGTCGGTGGGCGATCTGCTCCTCGACAGCGCCCAGGGGGCGGTGAATAACGTCTCGGGGCTTATCCGCAGCGGCAAAAGCGTAACCCTCACCGCCCTGAGCTTCGTTAACCAGAACACCCTCGGTGAAAATCAGGGCCTGGAGGCGCAGAGCCTGGCGCTCACTACCGGCTCGCTGGATAACCAGAGCGGCAGCATCCTGGCAAATAACGCCCTGAGCATCGAAAACCGTGGCGTGCTGAACAACCGCGCGGGCGCGCTGGCCTCGGCCGGGAGCGTCGATCTTCGCGGTAACGGGCTTGCCCTTCTCAACGCCGGGGGCGTCGTCAAAGCGGGCGAAACCCTCAGCGTGCAGGCCAATAGCCTGGATGCCAGCGGTCAGCTGCTGTCGCTGGGGGAGATGGATTTACATAGCGTCAGCGGCGTCACCAACAGCGGCACCACTATTGCCAACGGCAATCTGACTTTCACCACCGGGGGCGACCTGACCAACAGCGGCACGCTGATGGCAGGCAGCGCCCTCAACGTGCAGAGCGCAAATCTGAATAATCTCGCCAGCGGCGAGATCAATGCCGGCAGCACCACCCTGAACAGCACCGGGACGGTACACAATACCGGCCTGATCGACGGGATCATCACCCGCATCAATGCCAACACCCTCACCAACATTGGCACGGGTCGGATCTACGGCGATGCGGTGGGCGTAAACACTATCACCTTTAATAACCTCGCCGAAAACGGCACCGCGGCGACGCTCGCCGGGCGCGAGCAGGTTAATCTTGGCGTGCAGACGCTGAACAACCGCGACCACGGTCTGATCTACAGCGCAGGCAGCATGAGCATTGGCGGCGCGCTGGACGACAGCGGGGCCGTCATTGGCCGCGCGGGAGCCATCAACAATCACAGCGCCACCATTGAGTCTGCCGGGGACATGGCCATTGCCGCCGGGCAGATCAACAACATTAACGACCACTTCGCCACCGAGGTGGTGCGCGTCTCTGAAGAACAACTCACCGACTACCAGCACTCCGGCTCGACCAACCGCTGGAGCTCAACCGACGATGGCGTATGGGTCGATCGTAACTCTGCCGACGGGCTCAAAAACCTTAACACGCCGGATAAAACCGGCCACGGCAACGATAACTTCAACCAGTACGACTACACCCGCACGATTGACGAAACGCGGATCAAAGAGAGCGACCCGGCGAAGATCCTCGCCGGGGGCAACCTGTTGCTGACGGGCGATAAGCTGTTTAACGACAACAGCCAGGTGATTGCGGGCGGCACGCTGGCGATTGACCGGCTGAAAAGCGTGCAGAACGACGAGGTGCCGGGCAAGCGCTACACCACTGATGACGGGACCGTCACCCACTACTATCGTATTCGCCACAAAGGCGACGATGAGCAGGGCCGCAGCCGCACCGCCTATACGCCGCCGACCGTTATCCAGAGCATTTCCCTGAAGCCGGGCCAGCTGGTGAGTAACGGCAGCGTCGAGGGTAGCAATCTCAACATTACCCCGCTGGTGCTGGCAGGCACGGATGTGGCGATCGGTCAGGCCGCAGGCGTAAAACCCGCGCCGCAGCAGACCGTCTCGCCGGGCGAGCCGGTGACCCCGCCTGCCGGACAGCAGTTTGAAGTCACTCCTGCCGAAGGTGCGATCCGCATTATCGGCCCCAACACCACCCTGCCGGATAACAGCCTGTTCAAGGTGAACCCGTCGGCCACTGTGCCGTATCTGGTCGAAACCGATCCGCGCTTTACCAACGAGCGCCAATGGCTCGGCAGCGACTATATGCAGAACGCCTTCAGCGCGAATGGCGACAATACGCAAAAACGCCTCGGGGATGGTTACTACGAGCAGCGCGTGATCCGCGAACAGGTGATTGGCATTACCGGCCAGCGCTACCTGGACGGCTACAGCAACGACGAAGAGCAGTACAAAGCGCTGATGGACCAGGGCATCACCTTCGGCAAACAGTACGATCTGAAGATCGGCGTGGCGCTGACGCCCGCGCAGATGGCGCTCCTGACCGGGGACATCGTCTGGCTGGTGAACACTCGCGTGAAGATGCCGGACGGCTCGATGGAGAACGTGCTGGTGCCGCAGGTGTACGCCAAGGTGAAACCGGGGGATATCGACGGCTCCGGGGCGCTGATTGCCGGGAACAATGTCTCGATCAAGCTCAACGGCGACCTGTTTAACCAGGGCACCCTTGCCGGGCGCAAAGTGCTGCAGCTGGATGCCGACAACATCACCAACCAGACCGGCACGATGCAGGCCGCAGACGTGAGCCTGAACGCACGCACCGATATCAACAACGTCGGCGGCGCGATCGTCGGCGACAGTAGCGTGCTGGCCAGCGCCGGGCGCGACATTACCCTCACCACCACCACCGTCAGCGCCGACAGCGTCAACGGCGAGAACCGCTTCGCGCGCACCACCATTGACAGCGTCTCGGGCATTTACGTGCAGGGCGACGACGGCAAGCTGGCCCTGCAGTCCGGGCGCGATATCACCCTGACCGGGGCGCAGGTGATCGCAAGCGGCGAGAACGGCAAAGCGCAGCTGGTGGCCGGACGGGATATGACCCTCAACACGGTCACCACCGCCAGCCGCGATAATCTGGTGTGGGATGCCGACAACACCCTGAAACAGGGCGAGACGCACAGCGTGGGCAGCGAAGTGACCGGCACCGGTGACGTCACCCTGGCGGCAGGTAATGACCTTAACGCCCGCGCCGCCGCCCTCTCCGCCGGACAGGCGCTGAACCTCAGCGCCGGGAATAACCTGACCCTGACCGCAGGTGAAAACAGTCAGGATCTGGACGAACGGCATAAAGTGGTCGGCGGTAACGGCTGGCTGTCGAAAACCACCACCACCACCCACGACCAGATCGCCCGTCAGACGGTACAGAGCAGCGAGCTAAATGGCGATACCGTTAACCTTACCGCTGGAAACGATTTGACCGTGCGCGGCAGCAACGTGGCGGGCACAGGCGATGTCGCCCTGCTGGCGGGCAACAATCTCACCGTCGATACCCAGGGCGAGCGCAATACCGAGCTGCACCAGAAGCAGGAGAAAAAATCAGGGCTGTTAAGCTCGGGCGGGATCGGCTTTAGCGTCGGGACCCAAAGCATCAAAACCACCGATACCGGCGCGGACGCCACTCAGGCAGGCAGCACCGTCGGCAGCGTCGACGGCGATCTGACCCTGCGCGCCGGGGATCGCCTGACGGTCAGCGGCTCGGATCTGGTAGCCGGTCAGGATATGACCCTCAGCGGCAAAAACGTCGACATCACGGCAGTGAACAACCGCAGCCAGCAAACCCACGAGGTGGAACAGAAAACCTCCGGGCTGACTCTGGCGCTCTCCGGCACCGTCGGCAGCGCCCTGAACAGCGCCGTCGAGGCCTCCCAGCAGGCGAAATCCTCCGGCAGCGGCCGTCTGCAGGCGCTGCAGGGGGTGAAGGCTGCGCTCTCCGGGGTGCAGGCCGCCCAGGCCGCGCGGATGGATCAGGCCCAGGGGGCGGACGCCGGCAACACCAACACCGTCGGCATTAGCCTCTCTTACGGCAGCCAGTCGTCGAAATCGACCCAGACCAGCGAGCAGAATATCGCTCAGGGCAGCACCCTCAACGCCGGGCGTGACCTCAGCGTTACCGCCACCGGCAGCGGCGAGAGAGGCGCGGACGGGGATCTGACCGTCGAAGGGAGCCAGCTTAAAGCGGGCAATGACCTGACCCTCGCCGCCAACCGCGATCTGTACCTGCGCTCGGCGCAAAACAACCAGCTGCTGGACGGTAAAAACGACAGCAAGGGCGGCAGCGTTGGGGTCGGGATTGGTGTGGGCTCCGGTGGCTTTGGCCTTAACATCTCTGCCAGCATCAACCGGGGCAAAGGCAGCGAGAGCGGCAACGGCACCACCCACAGCGAAACCACCGTCGACGCGGGCCGTCAGGTGACGCTGCTGACCGGACGCGATGCCACCCTGACCGGGGCGCAGGTGAGCGGTGAAACGGTGAAAGCCGACATTGGCCGCAACCTGACGCTCACTTCCGAACAGGACAGCGATCGCTACGATTCAAAACAGCAGAATGCCAGCGCGGGGGGCAGCTTCAGCATCGGTTCCATGACCGGCTCGGCCAGCATTAACCTCAGCCGCGACAAGATGCACAGCAACTACGACTCGGTGGTGGAACAGACCGGGATCTTCGCGGGCAAAGGCGGGTATGACGTCAGCGTGGGCGAGCATACCCAGCTCAACGGAGCGGTGATTGGCTCTACGGCGACCGCTGATAAAAACCGTCTTGAGACCGGCACCCTTGGCTTCAGCAATATCGAAAACCGCGCCGACTTCGAAGTGGAACACCAGAGCGTGGGGATGAGCACCGGGGGCAGCATTGGCAGCCAGTTTGCCGGCAACATGGCCAACGGCCTGCTGGTGGGGGCGAATCGCGAGGGACACGACAGCAGCACCACCCACGCCGCAGTCTCGGACGGGACCCTGATTATCCGCGACCCGAATCGTCAGGTTCAGGATGTCAACCAGCTCAGTCGCGACGTGGAGCACGCCAACCAGACGCTCTCCCCTATCTTCGACAAAGAGAAAGAGCAGGAGCGCCTGCAGCAGGCCCAGCTGATTGGCGAGATTGGCAATCAGGTGGCCGATATTGCCCGCACCGAGGGCAGCATCCGCGCCACCAACGCGGCGAAAGAGAAGCTCAACAACGTTAACGCCCAGGATTTACAGGAGGCGAAAGCCGCGTGGGAAAAAGCCAACCCGGGCAAAACCGCGACCCTTAGCGACATCAACGGCCAGATCTACCAGACGGCCTATAACGACGCGCTCAACGTCTCCGGCTTTGGCACTGGCGGGCAGTATCAGCAGGCGATTCAGGCGGCGACGGCGGCAGTTCAGGGCCTGGCGGGGAGCGATCTCAGCGCCGCGCTGGCGGGCGGTGCCGCGCCGTATATTGCAGAAGTGATTGGTCACCACAGCGGCCTGAACGACGCGGGCAAAGTGGCCGCCCACGCGGTGGTCAACGCCGCACTGGCCGCCGCCCAGGGGCAAAACGCGCTGGCGGGTGCCGCCGGTGCCGCCTCGGGCGAACTGGTGGGGATGATCGCTACCGAGATGTACGGTAAATCGGCCGACGAGCTGGACGAAACGCAGAAGCAGACGGTCTCTGCGCTGGCGACGCTGGCGGCAGGGCTTTCCGGCGGACTGGTGGGCGACAGTTCTGCTTCTGCCGTGTCGGGGGCGCAGGCGGGTAAGACCACGGTTGAGAATAACTCCCTTGGCGACATCGCCGCGGCTCTGGCACAGGGTAAAACCACCGAGCAGGTGGCCGAAGAGCAGGTGAAGGCCGAAAATGAACGCTACCAGCGCGAAAACTGCAGCGGGATGAGCGCCGAAGCCTGCTCGGTTAAAATGTACACCGAGCGTCGGGAAGCGCTGAAAGATGCCGCTTTATTTGGGGTGGATTTTGTACCCATCGTCGGCGATATCAAAGGATTTGCGGAAGCGCACAGTGCGCTTGATTATCTGGCTGCGACGATAGGCATCATTCCTGGCGCAGGAGATGTAGCGGGCAAAGCGATAAAAGGGGCTGAGAAAGCCTTAAAAGCTGGCGATCTTGAAACCGCATCTAAGCTGATTAAACAAGCCAGTACTGAAGTACAAAAAGTTAAGGCTCTGGATGTAGGATCATTCCAGGAGCTTAAAAAAGGTGCAGTGGTGGGCGATAACTTAGAACATGACCATATCCCCTCTTTTGCTGCGCTGAAAAAAGCGAAAGAAATCGAAATTGGACGCCCGTTAACTGAGGCTGAAAGTAGAAAACTTTATCAGAATGCAACTGCAGTAGAAGTGCCTAAGGATGTGCATCAGGCGGGGCCGACCTACGGCGGGAAAAACACAGCGGCACAGATAGAAAAAGATGCTCTGGATCTCTGCAGCGCTGTATGCCGCGATATCACCTCTCTAAGAACCAACCTGGTTGAGCGTGGTTATGATCCAAAACTTGTTGATGATACAATACAAAAAATTATTGACAGAAATCGCCAGACGGGGGTTATAAAATGACAGTGGAATGGGTAAGCTTTATACATGTTCTGGGTAAACACGAACATTCTGTTGACGTTATTAATCTTTGTCAGGCAATCGGTGAACCCCCGGATATATCAGCTGATTCTGGCGAATATAACGATCCTGATGGAAAAACGAAGTATTATAAATTTTATCAGTCTGGTATCGAGATGGGGTTTCGTAAAGACTGCCTGAATCATATTCATTTTTACTTTGGCAATGAGGATGGATATTCACCGTTTGCAGGCAACTTTGTCCCTGGGATTAAAGCGGGTATGGACAGAGTGTCAGTAGCAAATTTACTTGGACAGCCGACGCTGAGCGGAGAAGGTAAATCCGACATGCTTCTTGGGTATATCAATGGGTGGTTAAAATACGAAAATGTTAACTACGCAATACACCTTCAGTTCGAGAAAAACAATCAACTGTGTCATGCAACGCTGATTAAGAAATAGATAACCGTTGCTATCCATGAAGAGAAAAAAGGCATCATCTTCCAGCGTGAAGATGATGTTTAACGAAATGGGAAATGTCGTTGCCTCCTCGGTGGTCAATGCTGCGCTGGCCGCCGTCCAGCTGGCGCAGGGTAAACCACCGAGCATGGGGAATCGCTAAAAGAGATGGCGTTGTTCGGCATAGATTTTGTCCCGGTTGTGGGTGACACATGCAGTGCGCTTGATTATGTGGCAGCGACATTGATGGCAGAAGACCGATAGATAAAACATTGAAGAATGCATCGGGAGGAAATGATACGTCTTATTCCTGGTAACGCAGAACTTCCTGCTGGAAAATTTAAATATGAGACTCGATAATTCTAAAAAATCCATATGGGCGCTTTTTGGCCTATGTTTTTTGATGTGCATCGCGTTAATGATGATTGGTCTTTTTTCTTATCTGGTTAAAGGCTGGTTGATCTGGGACTTTGATAAGCCTTTTCCTTTCGGAAAAGAAGAAATGTTCACCATCTTAGAAATCAGTCTCTTAGGAATACCCACAGGGTTGGCGTTCTGGATTTTTGGTATCCGTTAAAACCACGAACAGAAAACAGGCATCATCTTCCAGTGCGAAGATAATGTATAACGTGACGTAGCATGACAATACTTAATCCAAATCACTGACTACCCTACCAAAATAGGGGAGGCAAATTCCAGGACTATTCCGGCCTTTAAGATTATTCCCTATTTCATCCCCTGCCAAAAAAACCAACAATTTAACCGCTTTATGTGGCGTGGAATATTTCCTGATTTAGATATGGATATATCCGACATAACTTACAAGAAATAGTGACAAGGATTACGGAAATGAAAACTCTCTCTCTGGCGGTATTGGTCGCAGCGGGTCTGATGAGCGGTGCGGCACTGGCGGATAATCACACCGTCTCTGTGGGATATGCGCAGAGTAAAGTCGAACATTTTAAAAATATTCGCGGCGTGAACGCGCAATATCGCTATGAGTGGAATTCTCCGGTCAGCGTGATGGGGTCATTCACCTATATGAGCGGCGACGATGACCAGAATTATTCTATTGCGTCTGACTCGATTCATAACCACGTTGACGTGAAATATTACTCCCTGATGGTCGGCCCGGCTTACCGCATTAACGACTTTGTCTCCCTGTACGCGCTGGGCGGTTTTGCCCACACCAAAGCGGACGGCGACACCACCTGGGTCAACGGCGGAGATAACTACACCCAGCGCGACAGCATCTCTGAAAAATCGTCCTCTTTCGCCTACGGCGCGGGCGTGCAGTTTAACCCGACCGCAGAGCTGGCGATCAACGTCGGTTACGAAGGCACCACCACCGATATCGACGGCGACCGTGGTATCAATGGCTTCAACGTGGGCGTAGGTTACCGTTTCTAACCCTCACCCTAACCCTCTCCCTGAAAGGGAGAGGGGACAGACGGTGCCTGTGTGATGATATGAGCAATAAACGCGGTGAGTTTTGGCAGCGGGCGCAAGTCCTGTCGCCACAGCAGATGCACCGGCCTCGGTTCGGGGGTGAAGTTCTCCAGCACCCGAACCAACCTGCCGTTCGCCAGTTCATCTGCCACCAGCACCTCCGGTTGCAACAGCAATCCCGCGCCGGCAATCGCCGCCATCCGCAGGCCGAAGCCGTCGTTACAGCGTAAAATCGCATCGCGCTTCCAGCGCACCTCCCCTTCCACGCCCGGCAAGCGCCACTCGTTGCGCGCGGTCCAGACCGTGTGGGACAAGCACAGATGATCCACCAGATCCGCAGGCGTATGCGGCGTGCCGTGATGGGCTAAATAGTCCGGTGCCGCACAGATCACCATCCGGTACGGACAGAGGTATTTCGCCACCAGATCGTCGGAGTGGATATCGCCGATGCGGATCGCCAGATCCACGCCCTCCTCCACCAGATCCACCCTGCGGTTGGTCAGATCCAGCTCGATGCGCACGTCCGGGAAGCGCTGCAAAAAGCTGGCGGTCAAAGGCGCGATCACGCAGCCGCCAAACGAGGTGGGCGCCGTCACCCGCAGCGTCCCGGCAGGCGCGGCGCGTAAGCGCTCGACCGAGCTTTCGGCGATCGACACCTGCTCCAGCACCCGTTTCGCCTCGTCAAAATAGACTCGCCCGGCGTCGGTCAGGCTCTGACGACGGGTATTGCGCTCCAGCAGCCGGGTGCCGAGCTGGCTTTCCAGCAGGGCGACGTACTTCCCGACCATCACCGCCGACATCTCCAGCCGCGTCGCCGCCCCGGTAAAGCTGCCGCTCTCCACCACCGCGATAAACGTTTCCATGCCGCGAAGCTTATCCATATTACAAACCTCTGGTTAGTAATCATCTAACGTCAGGCCAGTTTATCCGCCATCCGGTTTATTAAACAATGGGGGTTCACAATATAAGGAGTCGGCTATGAAAATCGTCATTATTGGTGCCAGCGGTACGGTCGGTCGGGCAGTGACCGAGGAATTGAGTCGTCGCCACGAGGTGATCCGCGTGGGTCGCACTCAGGGCGACTATCAGGTGGATATCACCTCCCAGGCCAGCGTGCAGGCACTGTTCGAAAACATCGGTCCGGTGGATGCGATTGTCTCTGCCAGCGGCGGGCTGCACTTTGGCCCGCTGGCGACCATGACCGACGGCGACTTTAACCAGGGGTTGCAGGATAAACTGCTGGGACAGGTGCGGCTGGCGCTGACCGGGCAGCACTACCTGAATGAAGGCGGGTCGATCACCTTGATAAGCGGAATTGTGGCCGACGAGCCGATTGCCCAGGGGGTGAACGCCACCACGGTCAACGCCGCGCTGGCCGGGTTTGTCCGCGCTGCCGCCTGCGAGCTGCCGCGCGGGATCCGCATCAACCTGATTAGCCCGACGGTATTAACGGAATCCGCAGCAGCCTACGACGGTTTCTTCCCGGGCTTTGAAAGTGTGCCCGCCGCGACTGTTGCCCAGGCCTATCGCCGCAGCGTGGAAGGGGTACAGAGCGGACGGGTGTATAAGGTAGGTTACTGATCCTTGCGGGCTGAAATCAGCACCAGCATCGGGCGTTCCGCCTCTTCAGCCAGTGCAGGCCAGGCGTCAATCTGCGCCTGCGTTGGCCCCCATTCGTTGACGTTGCTAATCGTCAGTCCGGCCTGAATCAAAGCGTTGAGGATCGTGCCAAGCGTGCGGTGGTATTTGATGACCCCCTCTGCCAGCCAGTTGCTGACGCGCTGGCCTTCGTCCTGATAATGGTTTACGCCCCAGAAACGTTCGCCGCTACTGTCGGCTAACCAGCCCTGACGCGTGGCGCAGGTGTAGATGGGGTGTTCCATTGAAAACACCAGATTGCCGCCCGTTTTCAGCGCGTGCTGGATTTTAGCGAACAGCGGGTCAAGCTCAGGCAAGTAGTGCAACGCCAGCGAGCTGTAGACCAGATCGAGGCTGTTCGGTGCGAGGGTAATGGATTCCAGGTCGCTGCGCTGGTAGTGGATGCTGGCATCGTCAGTGAGCTCAGCCGCACGTGCGAGCATTTTTTCGGAGAGGTCAACCCCGGTTACCTCCGCTGCGCCAAGCGTGCGCGCCACCCGGCAGAACCAGCCGTAGCCGCAGCCAAGATCGATAACCGACTTGCCGGTTAAATCCGGCAGCATGCCTTTCAGTGAGGCCCACTCCGGGGCGCCATCCAGACCCTGAACCGAGCGCGGCAGCTGGGCATAGCCTTCAAAAAATGCCGGGTTGTCGTAGATATTTTGTGCCATGGCAGATCCCTCCGTAAGAATGTGCCTGGCAGTATATCGTACAAAAGGTGCGGCCTGATGCCCTCTCCCCGCAGGGAGAGAGCGAAAGGCAAATTACCCCACCGTGCCCCACACCAGGTTGCCGTTGTGGAATGTTGCGGTGCGCGGGGAAATGCGCGCCACCGCTTCGGCGGAACAGGAGGCATCCACCAGCACAAAGCTGGCGGCGTCCTGCGCCTTCGGCCACACGCGCTCGCCTTTGTCGTTTAGCGGCAGCACGTCGCCAGTGGCGATACCCAGCGAGCGGGACAGGGTTTGCTCGTTCGGGCGGATATAGAGCTGAGCATACAGGTTGGCTTTTTCCAGCATGTCGCCCAGACCATACGGTGACCAGTGGTCGATCACGCTGTCGGTGCCGGAGATCACAAATACGCCCTTATCCCGCAGCTGTTTCAGCGGCATGTGCAGCGTACCAATCGGCACCGTCGACGCCACGGTGATCTGCTGCGCGGCCATGCGGGTAGCAATCTCATCCACCTGCTTCTCGTCCATCATCGCCAGCGCAAAGCCGTGGCTGATGGTCAGCTTGCCCTTGAGCTCCGGGGTTTTCTCCACGGTTTGCACCATGTAGTTCACCGCCGCAATGCCCGCCGGGCTGGTTTCGTGCAGGTGGATATCAACGCCTTTATCGTAATCCAACGCAATCTGGAACATCAGGTCGAGGGATTTTTCCATCGCGCCATCGACGCTGGTGGGATCCAGTCCGCCCACATAGTGCGCCCCGGCCTGCATCGCGTCGCGCATCAGCGATTCCGAGTTAGAGAGCAGCAGCCCGTGCTGCGGGAAGGCGACAATTTCACAGTCGAAACCGGGTTTGCGCCGGGCCAGCACCGCCTGCAGGTTTTCGAGGTTTTTCAGGCCCGATGTCGGCTCGATATTGCAGTGGCTGCGGGCAATGGTGGAGCCTTTCGACTGGATCAGATCGATCAGTTTTTCCGCCCGCTCCTGGGTGTAGGGCTGCAGTTCCGGGAGCAGTTTTTGCTCGAGGCGGATCATGTCCTGAATGGTGGTGCCTGCCGGGCGATTCAGCGAACGCCACGGGCCGCCGTAGAAGGTTTTATCCAGGTGGATATGCATGTCGCGCATGGCAGGCAGCAGCAGTTTTCCGCCCGCATCGTAGTGCGGCAGCGTGGCATCGGCGTGGCTTTTGTTGTCGCGCAACGCCGCAATCTTGCCGTCCTTAATTTCCAGCGTTTTCAGCTCGGTGCGGGTGCTAACGGCCACGTTGCCGTCAAAGTTGAACCCGGCCTCCAGCAGCACGTTGTCCAGATAGTAGTGTTTTGCGGTGATGTTCATCGGTTTGCCGGTCTCGCAGAGAGATGTTGCGGGATCTGCAGCATACGCGACGGAACCGGTAGCGCCAAACAGCGCGCAGGCGGTTGCAGCGGTTGCGATTTTGCCGCTCTGGCTGAGAAACTCCCGGCGGCTTTTATTTTCTGTCATCTTATCTTCCTTTTTACTTATACATTCACAATATGGGTGCCGGTTTCACCGCGCAGCGCCGCAGGCAGGCACTCCGGCGAGGTGATGATCACCCGGCTGCCGCCGTAGTGTAAGAATTCGAGGCTGGCAGCAATTTTTGGCAGCATGCTGCCCGCCGGGAAATGCCCCTCTTCCACATAGCGCGTCATCTGCGCCACGTTGACGGTGTCCAGCGCCTGCTGATTCGGCTTGCCGAAGTTAACGCACACTTTCTCCACGCCGGTGGTGATCACCAGCACGTTGGCATTGATCTCACGCGCCAGCAGTGCGGTGGAGAGATCTTTGTCGATCACCGCATCCACGCTCTGGTAATCCCCTTCGGCGCTGCGCACCACCGGGATGCCGCCGCCGCCCGCACCAATCACCACAAAGCCTTTTTGGGTCAGCGCTTTAATGGCGTCGGCTTCGACGATACGCACCGGCTGCGGTGAGGCCACCACGCGACGGTACCCGCGGCCGGCATCTTCAACAAAGTGCCAGTCCGGATGGGCGCGTTGCAGTTCATCGCGCTGCGTTTCGCTAAAGAACGCG
>NZ_JBOGBT010000111.1:0-11159 GCF_051656365.1 Silvania sp.
CTGGCCACCGGCAAGCATCGCTGACGAGTAACCGGATCACAGGTTAAGGTTTTACTGAGAAGGATAAGGTCATGCGCCATCGTAAGAGTGGTCGTCAACTGAACCGCAACAGCAGCCATCGCCAGGCTATGTTCCGCAACATGGCAGGTTCACTGGTTCGTCATGAAATCATCAAGACGACCCTGCCTAAAGCGAAAGAGCTGCGTCGCGTAGTTGAGCCGCTGATTACTCTTGCCAAGACTGACAGCGTTGCTAATCGTCGTCTGGCATTCGCCCGTACTCGTGATAACGAGATCGTGGCAAAACTGTTTAACGAACTGGGTCCGCGTTTCGCGAGCCGTGCAGGTGGTTACACTCGTATTCTTAAGTGTGGCTTCCGTGCAGGCGACAACGCTCCGATGGCTTACATCGAGCTGGTTGATCGTTCAGAATCGAAAGCAGAAGCTGCTGCAGAGTAATCTGTAGTAACATGAAGAAACCCGCTTCGGCGGGTTTTTTTATGTTCATCCCACCCCCACTTACCTACAATAATCCTTTCTTCGTTTGCTGCGGTAATTTGCAATGTGGTTACTCGACCAGTGGGCAGAGCGGCATATTCTTGATGCTCAACGCAAAGGTGAATTCGATAATCTGCAAGGCAGCGGTGAACCGTTGATTCTTGACGATGATTCGCATGTCCCCGCCGATCTTCGCGCCGGATATCGTATGCTGAAAAATGCAGGCTGTTTGCCACCGGAGCTGGAGCAGCGTAAAGAAGCCGTCGAACTTGCCCGGTTGTTAAGTACAGTCAGACAAGAATCTGCGGATTACACGGAGTATCGTCGTCGCCTCGCCCTGCTTGAACTTAAGCTACGCCAGGCCGGCATCAGCACTGATTTCCTGCAGGGAGATTATTCCGGCAGGCTTATACAAAAACTCAACGAGGAGTAGCAATGTATCGGATTGGTGAGATCGCAAAGCTGGCAGGCGTCACCCCTGACACTATCCGCTATTATGAGAAACAGCAGATGATGGAGCATGAAGTGCGTACGGAGGGTGGCTTTCGGTTGTATACCGACAAAGATCTCCAGCGTCTGAAGTTTATCCGTCATGCCCGTCAGCTAGGGTTTACGTTGGAATCGATCCGTGAGCTGCTGTCGATCCGTATCGATCCTCAACATCATACCTGCCAGGAATCGAAAAGCATCGTTCAGGCAAGACTCAATGAGGTCGAAGCGCGAATTGAAGAGTTACAAACTATGCGCCTGTCACTGCAACGCTTAAATGATGCCTGTTGTGGCACTTCTCACAGCAGCGTTTACTGTTCAATTCTGGAAACTCTCGAACAGGGTGCAAATGGAGAAGCTCGCGGTTGTTGATTTTACTCACCGCTGCTTCTACACTCGCGTTGACATTTTATACAATGGAGAAATTATGAGCCGCTATCAGCACACGAAAGGGCAGATCAACGATAATGCGATTGAAGCCCTTCTGCACGATCCGTTATTCAGACAACGAATTGAGAAGAATAAGAAAGGGAAAGGAAGTTATCTGCGCAAAACAAAACATGCAAAACGGGGTAACTGGGAGGCCAGTGGCAAGCAAGCAAATCGCTTTCTTACCACTGGCCTTCTTGTTTCATGCGTCTTATAGGGTACGGTTATTCTGTACTTTCAGTAAGTCGCGGATTTCAGTCAGCAAGACTTCTTCTTTCGTTGGAGCAGGCGGTGCAGCGGGTTCTTCTTTTTTCTTGCGATTCAGTCGATTGATAAGCTTGATAGCCATAAAAATGGCAAAGGCAACGATCACAAAATCAAAAACGTTCTGAATGAATACCCCGTAGTGCATGACCACTGGCGGAATATCGCCTTGCGCAGCACGTAAGGTTACGGCGAATTGTTTGAAATCAATGCCACCGATCAGCAGCCCCAGCGGTGGCATGATGATATCGGCAACCAGCGAGGAAACGATCTTACCGAACGCTGCACCAATGATCACACCCACTGCCAAATCCACGACATTCCCACGCATCGCAAACTCGCGAAACTCTTTAACAAAACTCATTTTCTTCTCCTTGTGCCATCCAATGGGTTTAAGTTTAACAAAGGATTAGCTAATTGCCATTGAGGATGAGCAGACGTCATAATAATTTAACCCTTACATATTATTGGGTTAAATACAGGAGGGCGGTATGCAGCCCTCCGGAGGATTACAGGAAGAAAGGACTTGGCTGGAATAAGCGCTCGACGTCGGTAATAAATTTTTTGTCCGTCAGGAACATAATGACGTGATCGCCCTGTTCAATACGCAAATTATCGTTGGCGATCATCACATCATTACCTCGGACAACGGCGCCAATGATGGTGCCCGGCGGAAGCTTAATCTCATCGATGGTACGTCCCACTACGCGGGAGGTGCTCTCATCCCCGTGCGCAACGGCCTCGATGGCCTCTGCCACCCCACGTCGCAGGGAGGAAACGCCGACAATATCGGCCTTACGCACATGACTCAGCAGAGCGGAGATGGTGGCCTGCTGGGGCGAAATAGCAATATCAATAACGCTTCCCTGGACCAGATCGACATAGGCCCGACGCTGGATAAGCACCATAACCTTTTTTGCACCCATGCGTTTTGCCAGCATTGCTGACATGATATTAGCTTCGTCATCGTTGGTCACAGCAATGAAAAGATCAACTTGATCGATGTGCTCTTCGGCAAGCAGCTCTTGATCCGACGCATCGCCATAAAAGACGATCGTATTCTGTAGCTTTTCTGCCAGCTCTGAGGCCCGCTGTTGATCGCGTTCGATCAGTTTAACGCTGTAATCTTTTTCTAGCTGCCGAGCCAGACCGGCACCGATATTACCCCCGCCAACCAGCATGATACGTTTATACGGTTTCTCGAGCCGCTGCAGCTCGCTCATCACCGCGCGAATATGCTGGGATGCGGCGATAAAGAAGACCTCATCCCCGGCTTCAACAATGGTTGAACCTTGCGGTCTGATGGGACGATCGTGACGGAAAATCGCGGCAACTCGCGTATCAATATGCGGCATATGCTCGCGCATTGTGGAAAGCGCGTTACCAATCAGCGGGCCACCGTAATAGGCTTTAACCACGGCAAGGCTGACTTTACCTTCCGCGAAATTAACCACCTGCAGCGCACCTGGATACTCAATCAGTCGGTAAATACTGTCGATAACCAGCTGTTCTGGCGCGATTAAATGGTCGATAGGCACTGCGTCGGAATTAAACAGCTTATCGGCATCACGGATATAGTCCGGGGAACGGATACGCGCGATACGGTTAGGCGTATTGAATAACGAATAGGCCACCTGACAAGCCACCATATTGGTTTCATCTGAACTGGTGACGGCAACCAGCATGTCGGCATCATCCGCGCCAGCTTCACGCAGCACGCGGGGATGGGAACCATGCCCCTGAACAACGCGCAAATCAAACTTATCCTGCAGGCTGCGCAAACGATCGCCATTGGTATCGACAATGGTGATGTCATTATTCTCACCGACCAGGTTTTCAGCCAGCGTACCGCCAACCTGCCCCGCGCCCAGAATGATTATCTTCATATCATGTGACCCGTTATCAACATCACGCTTTGATTAGCTTAGCGTAAAAGAAGCCGTCGCCTTCTTCTGCGCCAGGCAGGTTCTGTTTGCCGGGATGTTCCGACGTACCGGTTGTCTGCAAGTGGGCATCAGGGGTGCGCTTCAGGAACGCTGCGATCTGTAGGCTGTTCTCTTCTGGCAGCACGGAACAGGTGGCATAAACCAGCGTTCCGCCTGATTTCAGATGTGGCCATACCGCATCAAGGATCTCCGCCTGTAGCTGCGCCAGTTCGTTAATATCGCGATCGCGACGCAGCCATTTAATATCTGGATGACGTCGAATAACGCCAGTGGCGGAGCAGGGGGCATCCAGCAAAATGCGATCGAACTGTTCATCGCCACACCACTGGTCGGGCTTACGCCCGTCACCCTGTTTGACCTCGGCTTTCATTCCCAGACGCTTAAGGTTGTCGTAAACGCGAGAAAGACGCTGCTCATCAATATCGACGGCCATCACGCTGGCCTGCGGGGCGACTTCAAGGATATGTGTTGTTTTACCGCCCGGCGCTGCGCACAGGTCAAGAATACGCTCACCGTTTTGCGGCTCGAGGAAGTTCATACAACCCTGAGCAGAAGCATCCTGAACGGTGACCCAGCCTTGTTCAAAGCCCGGAAGCGCAAGAACAGAAGTGGGGGCTGCCAGACGGACCGCATCGCTATAATCCGGATGGGTAAATCCACTCATCCCCGCCTCTTCCAGCAGCGCCAGCCAGGCATCGCGGGAATGATGGTTACGGTTGACGCGCAGCCACATTGGCGGACGAAGGTTGTTAGCTTCTACAACGGCTTCCCACTTCTGCGGATAGGCTTTTTGCAGACGTTTTAGCAACCAGTCAGGATGCAGAAAGCGTTTTTCTGAGCGTGAAAATTCAGCCAGCAGTTCATCTTGCTGACGCTGAAACTGGCGTAATACACCGTTGATCAGCCCTTTGAGCTGCGGACGCTTCACTGCCACTGCGCCTTCAACGGTCTCTGCCAGCGCGGCGTGAGGCGGAATACGAGTATGCAGCAACTGATAGAAGCCAACCATGATCAGATAATGCAACACGCGCTGCTTACCCGTCATCGGGCGCGACATCAGTTTACCGATCAGCCACTCCAGCTGTGGCAACGTGCGCAGAACACCAAAGCACAGCTCCTGAAGCAGGGCTTTATCTTTATCAGAGACTTTTTGCTGGAACGGTGGCAGGACATTGCTCAATGACTGACCCTGCTCGACCACTTGCTCAATCGCCTGGGCTGCCAGGCTGCGTAAGTTTTGTTTTTTCATAACCACAAAAATAAAAATGCCCGGAAACTCCGGGCCTTAAATTGAGATGATCTCAGGCGAGACAATTACCAGGTGTAAACCATTCACGGCGGGAGTTCAGAAGATCCTGCGCACTCATGGCTTTTTTGCCTGCAGGTTGTAAGGATTCCAGATTCAGGATCCCTTCAACAGTTGCTACCTGAATACCTTGCTTGCTTGCGTCAATAATGGTGCCGGGCGCGGCAGTCGACTGGCCAGCAATAACCGAGGCTTGCCAGACTTTTACGGGTTGCCCGTCGATTTCCAGCCAGCTCATCGGCCAGGGATTAAATGCCCGGATGCAGCGTTCAAGCTGAGCAGCAGAGAGTGACCAGTCGAGACGGGCCTCTTCTTTACTGAGTTTCTCGGCATAGGTGACCAACGCTTCGTCCTGGACTTCAGGACGGGTGGTATTGTCGGCCAGCTGTTGCAGCGTATCAATAAGACCCTTCGGCCCGAGCTCTGCCAGTTTGTCATACAGCGTGGCGCTGGTATCGTCGGCAGCAATGGGACAGGAGAGCTTATACAGCATGTCGCCGGTATCCAGACCCACATCCATCTGCATAATCGTCACGCCGGTATTGGCATCGCCGGCCCACAGCGAACGCTGAATGGGTGCAGCACCACGCCAGCGTGGAAGCAGAGAACCGTGGACATTAATGCAACCCA
This sequence comes from Silvania sp., assembly GCF_051656365.1. Taxonomy (NCBI): domain Bacteria; kingdom Pseudomonadati; phylum Pseudomonadota; class Gammaproteobacteria; order Enterobacterales; family Enterobacteriaceae; genus Silvania; species Silvania sp. The sequence continues at coordinate 5,562 of NZ_JBOGBT010000111.1, forward strand.
GACGCGGCATCTCAAGCACCGCTTTTGGCAGGATTAAGCCGTATGCCACAACGACCATGACATCTGCGTTTAATTCAGCAACCAGCTGCTGGTTTTCCTGCGGGCGCAATGAAGCTGGCTGAAACACCGGTAAGCCATGTTCTTCCGCCAGCACCTTAACCGGGCTTGGCATCAATTTTTTACCGCGACCAGCAGGGCGATCGGGCTGAGTAAAGACGCCAACAACCTGATGGCCAGACGACAACAGCGCATCCAGATGACGCGCTGCAAAGTCGGGGGTTCCTGCGAAGATGATACGTAGTGATGTAGACACGTTAATCCTTGTATCCGGGGTCACGTTATGCGCGGGTGCGCAGGCGATCCAGTTTCTCTACTTTCTGACGAATGCGCTGCTGTTTCATTGGCGAGAGATAATCGATAAAGAGTTTACCGACCAGATGATCCATCTCATGCTGAATGCAGATTGCCAGCAGATCGTCCGCTTCCATTTCAAACGGCTTACCGTCGCGATCGAGCGCACGGATTTTAACTTTTTCTGCACGAGGCACCAGGGCGCGCTGCTCAGGAATAGAGAGGCAACCTTCTTCAATCCCTGTTTCGCCCCATTTTTCCAGCAGCTCGGGGTTAATCAATACCAGACGTTCTTCCCGGTTTTCAGAAACGTCGATCACGATGATGCGCTGGTGAATATCAACCTGCGTAGCGGCGAGACCAATGCCCTCTTCAGCGTACATCGTATCGAACATATCATCGATGATACGCTGAGTTTCTGCATTCACTTCTTTAACCGGCTCGGCGACTTTGCGAAGGCGCTCGTCCGGGATATGTAACACTTGCAAAACTGCCATATATTTCCAGAGTCGTGTTCAGGAGTTGAAAAGAATATTACCTCTATTCTAGACAAATCCCCCTCTGATTGACAGCATCACTGACCAATCGCAAAGATTGCTATAGCTGCTTGTGGCAGGGGAAAGGATGACATCCACAGAGATTTGGTTACGCCTGATAAACATTGGAGAACTGTACGGCGATAAGATGGTGGTGCTCGCGCAAAAATTGCAGCGCGAAGCCCATATTGATAGCGCTGTGTTGGCGGTGGCTGGGCTCACGCAAAAGCAAATTGAGGCGTTTTTTTCCATTTCACCGCGAGAAATTGAACGCAATATGGACTGGCTTGCAGAGCCGGGACAGCATCTGATCTGCGCAGATCACTCTGCCTACCCAGCACAGTTACGGGCGATTACCGATTACCCCGGCGCGCTTTTCGTGAAGGGCGATCCCTCGGTACTGGGCAGTCTGCAACTGGCTGTGGTCGGCAGCCGTTCACACTCCTGGTATGGCGAGCGCTGGGGAAAGATTATCTGTGAACAATTGGCCCTGGCTGGGCTTACCATTACCAGCGGTCTGGCATGTGGGATCGATGGGGTCGCTCACCGCGCGGCGCTAACCGTTAAGGGAAAAAGCGTGGCGGTATTAGGTAATGGCCTTTCAAGCGTCTACCCTCGTCGTCATGCATCGCTGGCTGAGAACTTGGTCGCGAGCGGTGGCGCTGTCGTTTCAGAGTTCTCTCTCGCAACCCCGCCTTGGCCACGCAACTTTCCTCGTCGTAATCGCATCATCAGTGGATTGAGCCAGGGGGTTTTTGTTATTGAAGCGATGCTGCGCAGCGGGTCGCTTGTTACCGCAAAATGCGCCCTTGAACAGGGACGTGAAGTTTTTGCTTTGCCGGGGGCAGTGGGTAACCCAGGATGTGAAGGGCCGCATTGGCTGATCAAGCAGGGGGCCACGCCCGTTACTGCGGCAGAGGACATTCTGGACAGTTTGCGATCCAGCTTCAATTGGCTTGCGAATGAACCCGAGAATAGACTTAATTTATCAGATCAAGACCAGGTAGCATTGCCATTTCCTGAGCTCCTGGCTAACGTAGGAGATGAGGTAACACCTGTTGACGTTGTCGCTGAACGTGCCGGCCAATCTGTGCCAGTAACGGTAGCACAGCTACTGGAACTGGAGTTAGCAGGATGGATCGCAGCTGTACCCGGCGGCTATGTCCGATTAAGGAGGGCAAGCCATGTTCGACGTACTCATGTATTTGTTTGAGACTTACATCCATAACGAAGCTGAAGCGCGCGTGGATCAGGACAAACTTACGCGCGATCTTACTGATGCGGGTTTTGAACGGGAAGATATTTACAACGCGTTAATATGGCTCGAAAAACTGGCTGATTATCAGGAAGGCCTCGCCGAACCGATGCAGTTGGTTTCCGATCCGCTGTCTGTACGCATCTATACGGCTGATGAATGTGAAAGGCTGGATGCGAGTTGCCGGGGATTCATTTTATTCCTCGAGCAAATTCAGGTGCTCAACCTCGAAACGCGTGAAATGGTGATAGAACGCGTTATGGCTCTGGATACGGCAGAATTTGAGCTGGAAGATCTGAAATGGGTCATCCTGATGGTTCTGTTCAATATTCCAGGCTGTGAAAATGCCTATCAGCAAATGGAAGAATTACTCTTTGAAGTGAATGAAGGTATGCTGCATTAATTCATCAGCAGCACCAAGAGTTGTTATGGCCAAATCAGCACTATTTACGGTGCATAAAAACGAGCCCTGTCCGCAGTGCGGGGCAGAACTTGTTATCCGGTCCGGTAAACACGGGCCGTTTCTCGGTTGTTCACACTTTCCAGAATGTGATTATGTCCGTCCCCTGAAAAATCAGGCGGACGGCCATATTGTTAAGATTCTGGAGGGACAGGTGTGCCCGCAATGTGGTGGCGATTTGGCGCTGCGCCAGGGGCGCTTCGGCATGTTTATTGGCTGCTGCCGCTATCCTGAATGTGGACATACAGAGCAAATTGATAAGCCCGATGAAACGGCGTTAGCCTGCCCGCAGTGCGAAAGTGGGCATCTTGTTCAACGGCGATCGCGTTACGGTAAGACATTTTATTCCTGCGATCGTTATCCTGAATGTCAGTTCGTGACCAATTTCAAACCGGTAGCGGGATGTTGTCCTGAGTGCCAGTACCCGCTACTTATCGAAAAGAAAACCGCGCAAGGCGTTAAGCGCTTCTGTGCCAGTAAACAATGTGGAAAGCCGGTTTCGGCGGATCAAAATAGTGAAGAATAACCTGCCATCAGGCTCTATCGCACATGCGGTGGACGTACTGAATAAAGAAGAAGTCATCGCCTATCCAACAGAAGCTGTTTTTGGGGTCGGTTGCGATCCTGACAGTGAAACAGCCGTTAGCCGTTTATTAGCGTTAAAACAGAGGCCCGTAGAGAAAGGCCTCATTTTAATTGCTTCCCGCTTCGAACAACTAAAACCTTATATTGATGATTCTATGCTGACGCCAGTTCAGCGTGAGTCAATCTTTGCCGCCTGGCCGGGGCCAGTGACGTTTGTCTTCCCGGCGCTGCCGACCACACCGCGCTGGCTGACAGGGCGTTTTGACTCGCTTGCCGTTCGCGTGACGGACCACCCATTGGTTATCGAATTGTGTAATGCGTTTGGTAAGCCGCTGGTCTCTACCAGCGCCAATCTGACAGGATTGCCGCCTTGTCGTACAGCCGATGACGTACTGGCGCAGTTTGGCCCTGACTTTCCCGTCATTATCGGTGATACCGGTGGGCGCCTGAACCCGTCAGAAATCCGCGATGCTTTAACCGGCGAACGTTTTCGCCAGGGGTAATAAGATGGAAACGTATGCCGTTTTTGGTAATCCCATTGCACACAGCAAGTCGCCCTTTATTCATCAGCAATTCGCGCAGCAACTGCACATTGAGCATCCTTATGGTCGCATACTGGCGCCTGTCGACGCGTTTGTGACAACGTTGGATGCTTTCTTCGCGCAAGGAGGTAAAGGGGCGAACGTTACCGTGCCTTTTAAAGAAGAGGCCTTTGAACGTGCCGATGAATTAACTGAACGCGCGTCTCTTGCTGGTGCTGTGAATACGCTAAAGCGCCTGGAAGATGGTCGAATTCTGGGGGACAACACCGACGGCATTGGTTTATTGAGCGATCTGGAGCGGCTGTCATTTATCAAACCCCGGGCGCGGATCCTGCTGATTGGTGCGGGTGGCGCATCGCGTGGAGTGATTTTGCCTCTGCTCTCGCTGGATTGTGCGGTCACCATCACCAATCGAACATATTCCCGCGCGGAAGATCTGGCTACGCTTTTTGCTCATACCGGCAGCATTCATGCCGTTACTATGGATGCCTTAAGCGGACATGAGTTTGACCTTATCATTAATGCCACCTCCAGCGGTCTCGGCGGTGATGTACCTGCGATCCCTTCTTCATTAGTTAACCCACATGTCCACTGCTATGACATGTTTTATCAGAAAGGCAGAACGCCGTTTCTGAACTGGTGTGAACAGCAGGGGGCAAACCATCTCGCTGATGGCTTGGGTATGCTGGTGGGTCAGGCCGCGCATGCGGTGATGCTCTGGCACGGCGTATTACCGGCGGTAGAGCCAGTAATCGAAAAGCTTAAGAAGGAACTTTCTGCATGAACCAGGCGATCCAGTTCCCTGAGCGGGAGCATTGGGATGAAGAAATGTCAGCGGTCTGCTTCCCGGCGCTGGTAAACGGCATGCTAGTAATGTGCGCTATTACAGGCGCAACGCTGAAGCATCGTTTTGGCGATGTCGCTGCGCTGAACGCGTTTCGCGATCATCGCTGGGATCTGGAAGAAGAAGCCAGCGATGCGATCCGCGAGGGTCAGGATGACGATCAGGGCTGGTTCTGGCTCTCCTGATTCAGATAGTCATTCTTCCACTTAACGTAGTTATTGGCTGAATACTTCAAACCTTCCTTTTCCGCTTCCGAAAGGGGGCGGATCTGCTTAACCGGGCTACCTAAATAGAGAAAGCCACTCTCAAGTCGTTTGTTTTGCGGGACCAGGCTGCCTGCACCAATCATCACATCATCTTCTATCACGACACCATCCAGCAAAATTGAACCCATACCCACCAGAACCCGATTACCGATCGTGCAGCCGTGGAGCATGACCTTATGGCCGACGGTGACATCTTCGCCAACGATCAGCGGATTGCCTTCAGGATTGTAAGACGATCGATGGGTGACATGCAGAACGCTACCGTCCTGAATATTAGTGCGTGCGCCGATTGCGACATAATTGACATCACCGCGGATGGCGACCAGTGGCCAGATACTGACGTCGTCATCCATTCGGACATCACCAATGACCACGCTACTGCTGTCGATCATGACGCGATCGCCTTGTTGCGGGAACAGATCTTTATAAGGACGGAGTACTGAAGACATATCAACCTCTACTGATGATCATTATATAGAAGACTTTGATCGGATTATTCAGCTTGATCAAGAGGGAAATATGTCAATATTTGAACGGATCGGGTGGTATTCCATCGAAAAGGACGAAAAAAAAGCAGTCGAAAGAAAAGATCGAAAAAATGCTTGTGCTAAAAACTGGGATCCCTATAATGCGCCTCCATCGACACGGCGGATGTGAATCACTTCACACAAACAGCCGGTTCGGTTGAAGAGAAAAGCGAAAATAAACGCTTGACTCTGAAAGAGGAAAGCGTAATATACGCCACCTCGCAACGGTGAG
>NZ_JBOGBT010000112.1:0-27854 GCF_051656365.1 Silvania sp.
CTCCACGTAGCGGCTGATGAAATTACCCCACAGCGGCCCGGCAATAATCATTCCCGGAATTGCCGCACACAGGCCAATCAGGATCATCCAGCCAAAGTCAGCGTGCATCTGGGAAGCCAGCAGCATTGGCGCAGGCCCCGGCAGCAGGAACGCCGCTGCGGCGGCAACGCCTGCAAACAGCGGGATCACCAGCTTCACCAGGTTAGTGCCGGTATGGCGTGCCATAGAGAAGGCCACGCTAATCAGCAACACCACCGCCACTTCAAAGAACAGCGGCAGCGCGCAGATAAGACCCGCCAGACCAATGGCATAGTGCGCCCGGCTGTGACCGAAAGATTTCAACATTTTGACGGCGATCTGATCGACCGCGCCGGTTTCATGCAGGATCTTGCCAAACATCGCGCCCAGCGCGACCACAATCGCCAGGAATCCCAGCGTACCGCCCATCCCTTTTTCCATGGTCGCCGCGATTTTCTCGAGCGGCATTCCGGAAAAGAGACCTGCACCAATAGATACCACCATCAAAGCGACGAAGGCGTGCATACGTGCCTTCATCACTAAAAACAGCAGTAACAGCACGGAGCCGACTGCTGTCAAAACAAGCGTTAAAGTACTCAAAACTTACTGCCTTTTATTAATGACCTCAATGGTGCTCGCCACCACACCGTCTAACGGCTGGTCGATATTCACCACCAGCACATCGCTTTCGTCCGCGCCCGGTTCCTGCAGCGTGTCGAACTGGGTAACCAGCATCTGGGTCTTGAAGAAGTGCCCCTTGCGCGCTTTCAGACGGCTTTCGATAACCTCGAAATCACCCTTGAGATAGACGAATGACAGGTTCGGATTGCCTTCACGCAGCTGGTCACGATAGGTTTTTTTCAGCGCAGAACAGACAATCAGCGACACTTTATTGGTGCGCTGCATAGCAAACGCCGCATCGTTCAGCGCCTGTAGCCAGGGTTTACGATCGTCGTCGTTCAGCGGTTCGCCGGAGGCCATTTTGTTGATGTTGCTGCGCGGATGGAGGAAGTCACCATCAAGAAACGCGGCATGGAGTTGATGCGCCACTTCGCTGGCCACGGCAGATTTACCGCTACCGGAAACGCCCATCAGGACGTAAACGTGGTGATCGAGATTCGTCGTGCTCAAAGGGAGTCCCTCAGTCAATTGTTACGGGTAACAGTTATCGGTAACATTGTCCTGCCGGGGCAAAAGAGAAGCAATATCCAAACGTGCGCGAAGTGAATAAGTGTGAGCTAGTTCAAATTTGTCAGACTAGATTGATCCACCTGGTGACAGCGTGAAACCTAAATCTAACATTTTAGGGCTCACCGTCTCGCCACGAATGCGCGCCAGCAGACGTTCAGCACCGATGCGTCCCATGCGTTCACGCGGCGTCAGGACGCTCGCCAGACGCGGTTCCATCACCTGGCCGATATCATGACCGTGGAAACCGGCAATCGCCATATCACCCGGGATGGAAAGCCCCAGTCGCTGACATTCGAAAGCGGCGCCCACCGCGAGGTCATCGTTGGTACAGAAGATGCCGTCAAGCTGCGGGTACTCGCGACGGGCCTGACGCATCAGCTCAATGCCCGAGGTGTAGGAGGAGGATTGTTCGACCATCACGCTATACGGGGTTAAGTTGGCATCAAGCATCGCCTGCTCGTATCCCTTCTGTTTGATGATAGTACGTTCGTCCAGACGTGCGCCAAGATAGGCGACATGGCGATGGCCGCGGGCAATGATTGCCGCTGTCATCTGGCGTGCTGCTTCGAAGTTATCGAACCCGACGGCAATATCCAGGCACGGCGACTGACTGTCCATCAGCTCGACCACCGGAATGCCCGCCACTTCAATCATCTTCAAAGTGCGCGCGGTGTGAGTACGTTCGGTAAGGATCAGGCCGTCAATGTTCCAGGAAAGCATCGACTCCAGACGTTCCTCTTCCAGTTCCGGCTTGTAACCGTAGTGGGCAAGCATGGTCTGATAGCCAAAGGCATCGGTCACACTTTCAATACCGCGCAGCACTTCGGCGAAAACCTGGTTGGTCAGAGAAGGAAGCAGAACGCCCACCGCACGGCTGGTCGCATTGGAGAGAATATCCGGGGCGCGGTTGGGGATATAACCCAGTTCATCGAGAGCTGCAGCGATCTTGCCACGCAATGCCACGGAAACCTGCTCCGGGTTACGTAAAAAACGGCTGACCGTCATTTTAGTCACACCGACGCGATCGGCTACATCCTGAAGTACGGGTCTTTTCTTTTTCATCGTCCAGAGGGAGATCGGTAGTAATAGATTTCCTCAGTTTATCACGGACAAAGCCCAACCCTCCCCTGCCAGAAGGGAAGGCTGGACATTTATTTGTAATTAAACTGGCGGCAGATCAAAAAGCAGTACTTCAGCCGCGCTGTCGGCATGAATGGAAATTGCCTGCTCGTCCCAGATCGCCAGACCATCGCTGGTGGTGGCTTTGGTGCCGTTAATGGTGACGTCACCTTTTACCACCTGAATCCACACTTTGCGGTTCGCGGCAATCTGATGCACAGACTGTTCGTCTTTCGCCAGCGCCCAGCGGTACAGCTCCATGTCCTGATGCACTTTCAGCGAGCCGTCACGCGCATCCGGCGACAGCACCAGCTGTTTGCCCTGCTCTGCGTCAAAACGACGCTGCTCGTAGCGCGGGGTGATGCCTTTTTCTTCTGGAATGATCCAGATTTGATACAGGTGCAGTTTTTCCGTTTTGCTCGGGTTGTATTCCGAGTGACGCACCCCGGTACCTGCCGTCATAATCTGGAACTCACCCGCCGGAACCTGCTCTTTGTTGCCCATGCTGTCCTGATGCTCAACCGCCCCTTCCAACACGTAAGTCAGGATTTCCATGTCTTTGTGCGGGTGAGTACCAAAGCCCTGGCCTGCGTCGATCACGTCATCGTTAATCACCCGCAGCGCCGAGAAGCCCATAAAATTCGGGTCATAATAATCAGCGAACGAGAAGCTGTGCCATGAGTCCAGCCAGCCATGATTTGCGTGACCGCGATCGTTTGCTTTGCGTAAGAAGATCATCGTTTTTACCCTCAGTTCGTTTCGATGGAGTAAGTGTGGACGCAATCGACCTGGGATCATAGAGGGTGAAAATTGACTCCTCTGTTCAAAAATTGTGAACAAGTTCAGAGGAGTCGGACAGGCTTATCTGGCAAGGGTTACCGTGGCAGGAGAGGCCTGCTCAAAGGCCCGTTCAAGGATTTCCAGGTTGGTCAGAACTTCAGTTTCCTTGACGTAATTTGGCGCGCCGTTGGTCAGCGTCTCGAACAACGCATCGTAGACCTGGCCGTAGTCGCCAGTGTCCGGTTTGATCGCTTCTTTGACCGTAATGCCTTCGGCGTTGAGGTACTCCAGCAGGCCAACGGAATCATCCGCCGCAAACCCCGTGTCGCCCGGCATGATATTGGCTTTCAGGCTGGTCTCCTGCTGGTCGATGCCGTATTTGATAAACGAGCCCTTGGTGCCATGCACGATAAATTTCGGGTAGTCGGTCTTCACCAGGTGGCTGGTTTTAACGATCGCCTTCAGGTCACCGAAGAACAACTGCGCTTCAAAGGTATCGTCCGGGTTGGCTTTATTACGCAGGCTGCGGATGTCGTAGGCCACATGATCCGGGCGGCCAAACAGGGAGATAATCTGGTCCATGGTATGGACGCCCAGCCCATAGAAAGAACCATCCTGCGGCAGGCCAGGCTTGGTTTCAGCCACCGGACGGTAGTAATCAAAGTGGCTTTCGATTTCGACGATCTCGCCCAGCTTGCCGCTCTCAATGGCTTTTTTAGCGGTCAGGAAGCAGGTATCGAAGCGACGGTTCTGGTACGGCGTGACGGTTAGCCCTTTGCGCTTAGCCAGCTCGAACAGCGTTTTTGCTTCAGCGAGCGTTGGGGTGAAGGGCTTTTCCACCAGCACGTTTTTACCCGCCTCAAGGGCGCGTTTCGCATACTCAAAATGGCTGTCTGCATGAGTGCAGACGATCACCAGCTTGACCTGCGGGTCGTTCAGCACCTCATTGAGATCGCTGGTGAAATGAATATGGGAATACTGCGGGTGCTGCTCGTCCGGCTTCGGTTGGCGGCGGAAAATATGCGCCACATGCCAGCTCGCTTTGCGGTTCAGAACATACGGAAGGTGGTACCGGGTGGTGCTTTTACCAAATCCAATAAATGCGCAGTGCAGTGTCATGATGTTATTCCTGGCTAATGTCCCTGCTTTCACCATAGCGCAACCCGGCGGCGAAATATATTTCTATAACGAATCCTAAAATGGCGGCGTGAACCTTGATCCTGAGGGAAATTATCAGGATAAGGAGACGGCCAAAACACATGCTCGCGAAAGGAGTCGCGCTCATTTTCTATGGAAAGAAAATATCTCACCTTAAACAGTGCGCTCCTCTTATGGCTGCTTGCGCTCATCGCCTGGTGCCTCAACGTACCCCCTCTTGCGTGGCTGTTCGCTGCATTGAGCCTGGCGGCCTTCGCGATCCCCCTTCTCCTTTATCAGGTTAATATCATGTTTAAAAAGACGAAAATTATCGAAATGGACAAGCCAGCCGAGTTTATGCCACCGGCCCCGGCCAGCGAAAAAGAGCCCACCGTCATCGAGAAACACGGCACCACCGTCATTGCCAGCGACGTGTGCGTTGAAGGCAACATTGTTTCCGGCGGCCATGTCTACGTTCACGGCACGCTGAACGGAAATATCGATTCCAAAGAGAGCCTGATAAAAGTCATGCGTGGGGGTCTGGTTGAGGGGAACATCACTTGCCGGGAGCTGATTATCGATGGCAAGGTGATCGGCCAGTGCAGCAGCGATATGGTTGAAATCTGTGAGCATGGTCAGGTCACGGGTACTTTGGCCTACCGCACGCTGGCCGTTAAAAAAGGCGGCTCGTTTTCCGGTCAGGCGGAGGTTTTACCCGTCGTTGCAGAAAAGAACAACGTGGTAGGTCTGATGAAAGAAATCGCACCTGACACGCTGGTTGACGTACACATCCACCCGCTTTGAGCAAAAAAAAAGCCAGCGTTAAGCTGGCTAAAGTAATACTGGAAGCAATGTGAGCAATGTCGTGCTTTCAGGTTTCCGTCGCGGACTTCCTGAATGCAAGGCAATAATAATCATTCTCATTCGCACTTGTCCAGTACTTTTTGCAAAAAAAGGCGGTTGACTCAACTTTTAAAGTCAACGATGTTGAAAAGGATATTAACCCACAGAGGAACGAAGGAATGAGTGAGATAGTGATACGCCACGCTGAACCGAAAGATGCCGACGCTTTACGCCAGAACTATATGCATCCGGGGGTGTATCACGACACGCTACAACTACCTCATCCCTCGCTGGAAATGTGGCAGGAACGTCTGTTGGTCAAACCTGGACAGCGGCGGCTGGTCGCCTGCATCGACGATATCGTTGTTGGCGATCTGGCCCTCCAGGTCGAGTCGAATCCACGGCGCAGCCATGTGGCCACTTTTGGCATCAGCGTCGCGGCGCATGCTCAGGGGCGCGGAGTGGGCAGCGCATTAATGCGCGAAATGGTCAACCTGTGCGATAACTGGCTGCGCATTGAACGTATTGAGCTAACGGTATTTGCCGATAACCCGTCAGCGCTGGCGCTGTATCGAAAGTTTGGTTTTGAAACGGAAGGCACCGGCAAAAAATTCGCCCTGCGCAACGGCGAGTATGTGGATGCCTTGTATATGGCGCGGATGAAGTAGTTAATTTTTGCCCCTCACCCTAAAACCCTCTCCCCATAGGGGAGAGGGGAAAATTCAGTACCCCGCCGTCAAATCATCCACCGAACGCGGATCCGACGCACCGTACAGCGCGCCATCCGGCCCGACCATAATGCTCTGCGTACTGCCCATCGCCTCTTTCACCGCCACTTTTTGCCCACGCTGCTCAAGCAGCTTCAGGGTATCGGGGCTAAAGCCTTTTTCCACCCGAAGCTCGTCCGGCAGCCACTGATGATGGAAGCGCGGCGCGTTGGTGGCTTCTGCCACGTTCATCCCAAAATCAACGCTGTTGACCACCATTTGCAACACGGTGGTGATAATACGGCTCCCGCCAGGGCTACCGGTCACCAGCCAGGTTTTGCCATCTTTTACCACAATGGTCGGTGACATCGACGACAGCGGACGCTTCTTCGGCCCGACGGCGTTGGCATCCCCGCCCACCAGACCATAGACGTTCGGTACGCCCGGTTTGGCAGAGAAATCATCCATCTCGTTGTTAAGCAGAATGCCGCTGTTACCGGCGACAATCCCGGTGCCGAAGGTGGTGTTCAGGGTATAGGTCACCGCCACCGCATTACCGTCTTTATCCACCACCGAGAAGTGGGTGGTCTGGTTACTTTCATAGGGTGCCAGCTTGCCGGGGCGGATCTCGCTCGACGGTTTGGCTTTATTGATGTCGATCTGATCGGCAAGGGATTTGGCATAGGCTTTGTCGGTCAGCGCCTGCCAGGGGACTTTGACGAAATCCGGATCGCCCAAATACTCCGAGCGGTCGGCATAGGCATATTTTTCCGCCTCGGCCATCACCTGCATCGTATCCGCGCTGCCGAAGCCAAATTTGTGCATATCGAAGTTTTCGAGAATGTTGAGGATCTGCACGATGTGGATCCCACCGGAAGACGGTGGCGGCATAGAGAACACCTGATAACCGCGATAATCCCCGCTGATTGGCTTACGCTCCACGGCTTTGTATTCGGCGAGATCGGCTTTGGTGATCAGCCCGCTGTTCTTCTTCATCTCGTCGGCGATCTGGTCGGCAATCCCCCCTTTATAGAAGGCATCCGGGCCGTTTTCGGCAATCATCTCCAGGCTTTTCGCAAGGTTGGCCTGCACCAGCTTGTCGCCCTTTTTCAGCGGCTCGCCGTCTTTCCAGAAGATCGCCTTACTGTTCTCGTGGTTGGGAAGCACTTCGCTGCCGTAGGTTTTCAGATCGTCGGCCAGCGCATCGTTGACCATAAAACCGTCACGCGCCAGCTTGATGGCAGGCTGCACCACTTTGTTCAGCGGCAGGGTGCCGTATTTATCCAGCGCCAGCGAGAATCCAGCCACGGTGCCCGGGGTGCCGGTTGCCAGATGGGAGGTGAGTGATTTTTTGCTGTCCGCATTACCCTGATCGTCGAGGAACATGTCGCGCGTCGCCTGATTCGGGGCCATCTCGCGGAAGTCGATCGCCGTGGTGACGCCATCTTTGGTGCGTAGCATCATAAATCCGCCGCCGCCGAGGTTACCCGCCTGCGGGTGCGTCACCGCCAGCGCATAGCCCACCGCTACTGCCGCATCCACGGCATTCCCGCCCTGCTTGAGGATATCCACCCCCACCTGGGTGGCGAGAGCATCCACCGAGGCAACCATCCCCTTCTCCGCCCGCACGGGATGGAACACATCTTCCTCCACCCCATACGAGACGGGCGCCGCCGCCGGGGGAGTGGCTGCCACGCTAAACGTGCTGCCTGCCATCAGGGCAGCGATGGCGATCCAGCGTATAAACGTTGGTTTAATCATTGTTATTCTCCAGGTACAGGGACTCACGCTCCCGCTTAAGCCTGGTTCATAACTCTTAAAAAATCATTGTACTGGCGGATCCGAGGTAAACTTGAAGAAGGCCTCAGACGGAGGAAACAATCATGAAAAAACTGATTCTTGTTGCGGCGCTACTGCCGTTTACCCTGTTCGCGCAGCCGATTAACACCCTGAACAATCCCAACCAGCCGGGCTATCAAAACCCCAGCCAGCAGCGGATGCAGAACGAAATGCAAGTTCAGCAGCAGCAGCAAAGCCGGATGCTAAATCAGCAGATGCAGACGCAGACCCGTACGCAGCAGCAGCATCTGCAGACGCAGATCAATAACAATACCCAGCGCGTCCAACAGAGCCAGCCAGGGGTGCAGGTATTACCCAACACCAATGGCAGCATGCTGAGCGGGGGGACGTCTTCGGGCGGCGGGATGCAGCAGCAACATATGCTGCCGCAGCAGCAGCCTCAGCAAAACGGTGGCATGCTGAATAACCCTTAGGGCTGAAAGTCCGGGCCAATCAGCGCAATGGCATCGGTACAGATGCAGTCCACACCCCAGCCCAGCAGTTCAGCTGCGCGCTGGGGTTGGTTGACGGTATAGACCAGGATGCGTAATCCGGTGGCCTTGATTTCGTGCACCCGGGCTTCATCCAGCAAGCGGTGATTGAGGTGGATAGACACGCAGCCCAGCCGCGCGGTCAGTGCGCGCCAGTCGTCACGCCACTCATCCAACAATAGCCCGCGCGGCAGCTCAGGGGCTGCCGCCTGCGCTGCTTCCAGCGCGTCGATCTCAAACGACGACAGCAGCGGGGCGGGCATACCTTCCCACAGCTCGCGCGCCGCCAGGGCAATCACTTTACCTGTAAGCGGCCCGCTGCCGGTCGTGGGTTTGATCTCAATATTCGCCATCATGCCATGCTGACGACAGCGATCGGCCACCTCGGCCAGCAGCGGCAGCGGCTCGCCTCTAAATTCCTTGCCAAACCAGCTCCCGGCGTCGACCTTCAGCAGATCGCGCCACGGCAGCGCCCCCGCCACGCCCCAGCCGTTGCTGGTGCGTTCGAGGTTATCGTCGTGCAGCAGGAAGATTTCGCCGTCCTGCGACAGCTTGGCGTCGAACTCAATCATTGTGTGGCCGTAGTGCGCGCCAACGTCAATCGCTGCCAGGGTGTTCTCCGGCGCCAGTTTACCGCCGCCCCGGTGGGCGACGATGTGGGGATAAGGCCAGTTACTCATACGCGTTGTCCTGTTTCACCATCGAATAAGTGCAGGTGATTTTCTGGCAGATGCAGCCACAGCGTGCTGCCTGCTTGCGGGCGCTCCTGATGCGACATGCGCACCACCAGCTTCTGCTCGCCCCAGCGTCCGTGCGCCAGGTTGTCGGCGCCCAGCATCTCAAGGGTGTCCATGACCAGCGGCACCCCACCTTCCGCCTGCGAGCTTAGCGCAATATGTTCCGGGCGGATACCGAGGGTCATCTTGCGCCCGGCGTAACCGCGATAGAACCAGTTCACCGGCAGCGCCATGCCGCTCTCCAGCTCAAAGTGGGTGCCCGAACTGCTGATGCGGCCCTCCAGCAGGTTCATCGCCGGGCTGCCGATAAAGCTCGCCACAAAACGGCTGGCGGGCTTTTCATACACTTCCACAGGAGTGCCAATCTGCTCGGCAATGCCTTTGTTCATGACCATCACGCGCTGGGCGAGGGTCATCGCCTCCACCTGATCGTGGGTAACGTACAGCGACGTGGTTTTCAGACGCCGATGCAGGTGCTGCAGCTCAAGGCGCATCTGCACGCGCAGTTTGGCGTCGAGGTTAGAGAGCGGTTCATCGAACAGGAATACCGCCGGATCGCGCACGATAGCGCGGCCCATCGCCACGCGCTGGCGCTGGCCGCCGGACAGCTCGCGCGGACGGCGCTTCAGCAACCCATCCAGCTCCAGAATGCGCGCCGCCTCTTTGACGCGCTCCTCGATATGGCCTTTTCCCATCCCGCGAATTTTCAGCCCCCAGGCCATGTTCTCTTCCACGCTCATGTGCGGATAAAGCGCATAGTTCTGGAACACCATCGCAATGCCTCTGTCTTTCGGCTCCATCTCGGTCACCCGCTGGCGGTCGATCCAGATATCGCCGCTGGTCACCCGCTCCAGCCCCGCCACCATCCGCAGCAGGGTGGATTTACCGCAGCCGGACGGGCCAACCATCACAATAAACTCCCCGTCCGCCACGTCGAGCGTTAACGGCTGAATAACCTGGGTTTTGCCATCCCAGCTTTTGGTGACTGCCTGTAATTTTAATCCTGCCATTTTATTTCTCGCTATCGACCAGGCCGCGAACAAAGGCGCGCTGCATGGCTAAAACTATGACGACGGGTGGGATAAGGGTGAGCAGCATCGCCGCCATCACCTGGTTCCAGAGGGTGGTGCCTTCGCCGGTGGAGATCATCCCTTTGATGCCCGCCACGGCGGTGCCGAGATTGACGTCCTGCACAATCAGCAGCGGCCACAGGTACTGGTTCCAGCCGTAGATAAAGGTGATCACGAACAGTGCCGCAAGGTTGGTGCGGGAGAGCGGCAGCACGATGTCGCGGAAAAAGCGCATCGGCGAAGCCCCGTCAATGCGCGCCGCTTCAATCAACTCGTCCGGCAGGGTCATAAAGAACTGGCGGAACAGGAAGGTGGCGGTCGCCGAGGCCATCAGCGGCAGGGTTAAGCCTGCATAGCTGTCGAGCATCCCGAGGTTGGCGATCACCTCTACCGTCGGGAAGATCCGCACTTCGACCGGCAGCATCAGGGTGATAAAGATCATCCAGAAGAACAGATTGCGCAGCGGAAAGCGGAACCAGACGATGGCGAAGGCCGAGAGCATCGACACCACGATTTTGCCCACCGTAATGCCAAACGCCATGATGAAGCTGTTGAGCATCATCAGCCAGAAGGGGGCGCTGTTGACCCCCACGCCCTGAGTCCAGATGGTTTTCATGTTTTCAAACAGATGGCCGCCGGGGATCAGCGTCATCGGCGTTTCAAACACGGCGCTGCGATCCAGCGTTGCGGCAACAAACGCCACGTATAGCGGGAACAGGATCACCAGAATGCCGAGGATCAGCATGGTGTGGCTGAAAATCGTCAGCCCGCGACGGTTCTCGATCATTGGTAGCGCACCTTACTTTCGACATAGCGGAACTGCACCACCGTCAGGACAATCACCAGCCCCATCAGCACTACCGACTGGGCGGCAGAAGCCGACAGATCCAGCCCGGCAAAGCCTTCGCGGTAGATCTTGTAGATAAGCGTGGTGGTTGCCTGCACCGGGCCGCCGGCGGTGGCGGCGTCGATGACCGGGAAGGTGTCGAAGAAGGCGTACACCAGGTTGACCACCAGCAGGAAAAAACTCACCGGGGCAATCAGCGGCAGCGCCAGCTTGAAGAAGCGGCGGACCGGGCCGGCACCGTCAATGGCAGCGGCTTCCACCAGCGAGCGCGGAATAGACTGCAGAGCGGCAAAGAAGAACAGAAAGTTGTAGCTGATCTGCTTCCACACCGAGGCGAACACCACCAGGAACATGGCCTGGCCGCTGTTCTGGGCGTGGTTCCAGTCGTAACCCAATTCCCCGAGGAGATGGGTTATCAGCCCGCGTCCTGGGTTAAAGAGGAAGATCCACAGCACGGCGGCCACGGCGGGGGCCACGGCGTAGGGCAGCAGCATCAGAGTCTGGTAAATACGGCTGCCGCGCACTACGTAATCCACCAGCGCGGCAAAAAACAGTGATACGCCCAGGCCGCTGATGGTGACCAGGGCGCTGAACTTCATGGTCGTCCAGAAGGAATCCAGGTAGTAGCTGTCGTGCCACAGGGCAGCAAAATTATCCAGGCCGACAAACTGACTCGACAGCCCAAACGGATCGACGCTTTGCACCGAATACCATAGCGCTTCGCCCGCAGGCCAGATAAAGAAGATAACGGTGATCGCCAGCTGTGGCGCGACCAGCAGGTACGGCAGCCAGCGGGAACGGAACACCGGACGGGATGAGGACATAGTTTAGCTCTGTAGTTGATTTTTCCCCTCAAAAGACCGCTCCGTGCAGTCCCCTCTCCCCTATGGGGAGAGGGTTAGGGTGAGGGGTCAGGTATGAAATTAAGACTTCGTTGACTGCTCAAAGCGGCGCAGCAGCTGATTACCACGCTCGACCGCGGAATCCAGCGCCTGCTGTGGCGCTTTCTTACCGGTCCAGACGCTTTCCAGCTCTTCATCAACGATGGTACGGATCTGCGGCATGTTGCCCAGACGCATCCCTTTGGTGTACGGCATCGGCGGCTTGTTCAGCATCTGACGAGTGGCGATATCCGCCCCTGGGTTTTTGTCATAGAAGCCCTGCTCGCGGGTCAGGTCATACGCGGCTTTGGTGATCGGCAGGTAGCCGGTCTTCTGGTGCCACTCGGCGGCGTTTTCCGGCTTCGCCAGGAAGTCGAGGAACTCCGCTACGCCTTTGTAGGTGCCGTTGTCTTTGCCCTGCATCACCCACAGGCTCGCGCCGCCGATGATGGCGTTCTGCGGTGCGCCTTTGGCGTCAGCGTCGTAAGGCATCATGCCCACGCCGTAGTTGAATTTGGCATAGTGACGGATATCCGCCAGCGAGCCGGACGAGGCGGTGGTGATGGCGCAGTCGCCGCTGTAGAACTTCTCGGTAGATTCGTCTTTACGCCCGAAGTAGCTGAAATCGCCTTTCTTGTTCAGTTCCTGCAGCAGCGCAATGTGCTTCACCTGCTCCGGCTTGTTGAACTCCAGTACCGCGTCGGTCCCGTCAAAGCCGTTGTTTTTGGTCGCCACCGGCAGGCCGTGCCAGGCGCTGAAGTTTTCGATCTGGATCCAGCCCTGCCAGCCGCTGGCGTAGCCGCATTTCATGCCCGCTGCTTTCAGCTTAGCGGTGTACGCGGCCAGGTCCTGCCAGGTTTTTGGCGGCTGCTCCGGGTCTAAACCGGCTTTCTTGAAGGCGTCTTTGTTGTAATAGAGCACCGGAGTGGAGCTGTTAAACGGCTGGGACAGCAGATGCCCGGTTTTGGAATCGGTGTAATAACCGGAGACGGTTGGCACAAACTGCGATTCGTCGAAGTTAATGCCCGCATCTTTGAACACTTCGTACACCGGCTTAATGGCTTTCGACGCCATCATGGTGGCGGTGCCCACTTCATAAACCTGCAGCAGCGCCGGGGCGTTGCCGGTACGGAAAGCGGCGATACCCGCGCTCAGGCTCTGCTCGTAGTTACCTTTGTATACCGGCACAATTTTGTAATCCGGATGGGTGTCGTTGAAACGCTGCGCCAGGGAGTCAACTTCTTTACCCAACTCCCCTTCCATGGAATGCCAGAACGGAATGCTGGTGACAGCCATTGCATTCGTCGCAAAAGCCAGACCAACTGCCAGACCCAAAGCTGTGTGTCGTAACGATGTCATTGTCATCTCTCTTATTGTGCCGGATGCGCGATATCACGCGTTTTATGCTCGCGAGGTAACATGACATGCGCGAATGACAGAAAAATAACCGTTTGTTTACAGAGAGATGACAACAAGGCGTCAGGGGGATGATGGAAATATGAAGGGTGTGAGGGGTGGCGTGGGGTTTGGTCTGGTGCCCTCACCCCGACCCTCTCCCACAGGGAAAGGGTGCAGACACAAAAAAAAGGCAACTTGCGTTGCCTTTTTGCTTTTTTATCCGCCCAGGTAGGCGCTGCGCACCGCCTCGTTCGCCAGCAGCGCGTCGCCGGTGTCTTCCAGCACCACGCGACCGTTTTCCAGCACGTAGCCGCGATCCGCGAGTTTCAGCGCCTGGTTGGCGTTCTGCTCCACGAGGAAGATGGTCATCCCTTCGCTCCTGAGCTGCTCGATGGTGTCGAAGATCTGCTGAATGATGATCGGCGCCAGACCGAGCGACGGCTCATCCAGCAGCAGCAGACGTGGCTGGCTCATCAGCGCACGGCCGATCGCCAGCATCTGCTGCTCACCGCCGGACATGGTGCCCGCCCGCTGAATGCGGCGTTCAAACAGGCGCGGGAACAGTTCGTATACACGCTTGATGCGGGTCTGAAACTGCTCGCGTTCGGCAAAGAAGCCGCCCATCGCCAGGTTTTCTTCCACCGTCATCCGCGAGAACACGCGACGCCCTTCCGGGACAATCGCCACTGCTTCGCGCATGATTTTGGCCGTCTGCCAGTCGGTAATGTCTTTGCCATCAAACACGATCCGCCCGCTGGTCGCACGCGGATCGCCGCACAGGGTGCCCAGCAGCGTAGTTTTGCCTGCGCCGTTGGCACCGATCAGGGTCACAATCTCACCCTGATTGATATGCAGGCTGACGTCGTGCAGCGCCTGGATCTTGCCGTAATGGGCGCTCACATTGTCGAACGTTAACATCGCTTTTTCCATCTTATGCTTCACCTAAATAAGCGCGGATTACGTCCGGGTTATTGCGAATCTCTTCCGGGGTGCCGTTTGCCAGCGGCGTGCCCTGGTTCACCACGTAGATGCGATCCGAAATGCCCATCACCAGCTTCATATCATGCTCAATCAGCAGGATGGTGGTGTCGTGATGGTCGCGCAGCTCGACGATCAGCTCATCCAGCTCTTTGGTCTCTTTCGGGTTCAGCCCGGCGGCCGGTTCGTCGAGCATCAGGATTTCCGGCTGGGTCACCATGCAGCGGATAATCTCCAGACGACGCTGATCGCCATAAGCGAGGTTGCTGGCCTGGCGGTTAGCGTGTTGCAGAAGACCGATACGGTCGAGCCAGGTGGCGGCGCGGTCCAGCGCTTCGTCCTGCGCCCGGCGGAAGGCCGGAGTTTTCAGCAGGCCGGAGAAGACGCCGGTTTTCAGCTGCTGGTGCTGTGCCACCAGCAGGTTTTCAATCACCGTCATTTCACGGAACAGCCGCACGTGCTGGAAGGTACGCACCACGCCCATGCGGGCGATCTGCTGACCCGGCAGCCCTTCGAGGTGCTTGTCGCGCAGCATAATGGTGCCGCCGGTCGGCTTGTAGAAACCGGTCAGGCAGTTGAAGACCGTGGTTTTCCCGGCCCCGTTAGGGCCAATCAGCGAGACGATCTCTTTCGGATGCAGGTCCAGCGACACGTTGTTGACCGCCAGCAGGCCGCCAAAACGCATCATCAGGCCGTTAACGGATAATAATGGCTGACTCATGCCTGCTCTCCTTTGGCTTGCCCGTTTTTCAGTTTCAGCTGTGGACGGGTCATCGGCAGTAAGCCCTGCGGACGCCAGATCATCATCAGTACCATCAGGCCGCCCAGCATCAACATGCTGTATTCGTTAAAGTCACGCATCAGCTCGCGGGACACCACCAGCAGGATTGCCGCAAGAATAACCGCGAACTGCGAGCCCATCCCGCCGAGCACCACAATCGCCAGCACAAACGCCGACTCGGCAAAGGTGAACGATTCCGGGCTGACGAAGCCCTGGCGCGCGGCAAACAGCGTTCCGGCGAAACCGGCAAACGCGGCGCTGATGGTAAAGGCGGTCAGCTTGATGCGGGTTGGGTTCAGGCCCAGGGAGCGGCAGGCGATTTCATCCTCGCGCAGCGCTTCCCACGCACGGCCCAACGGCATACGCAGCAGGCGGTTAATCACGAACAGAGTGAACACCACCAGCAGCAGCGCCACCAGATACAGCCAGATCACGCGGTCGGATGGGTCATACTTCATGCCGAAGAAGTTGCTGAAGGTATCCCAGCCGCCTTCACGGGCAGAACGGCTGAACTCCAGGCCGAAGAAGGTCGGTTTCGGGATCTGGCTGATCCCGTTCGGGCCGCCGGTCACTTCGGTGTTGTTAAGCAGCAGGATGCGGACGATTTCACCGAAGCCTAACGTCACAATCGCCAGATAGTCACCGCGCAGGCGCAGTACCGGGAAGCCGAGCAGGAAACCGGCAGCAGCAGACACCAATCCTGCCAGCGGCAGACAGGTCCAGAAGCCGAGACCGTAATAGTGATTCAGCAGCGCGAAGGTGTAAGCGCCAATGGCGTAGAACCCGCCGTAGCCCAGCACCAGCAGGCCGGACAGCCCCACCACGACGTTCAGGCCGAGGCCGAGGATCACGTAAATCATGGTCAGGGTGGCGATATCCACCGTGCCGCGCGAGACCATAAACGGCCAGGCGACAGCGGCCACCAGCAGCGCCACCAGGAACAGCTTCTGCTTAACGGTCGAACCGTCGATAGCAGGCAGCACAACCTTCGGCCCGGAGACGTTTTTCAGTGCCTTCTGGAAAAGCGGACGCAGCAGCTGGAACAGAAACACCACTGCGGTACCGACAAACACCCACTGCCAGCGGATATCAGACGCCACATCCACCACCAGTTTAGTCCCGCTGAGTTCCAGTTGAACGCCCATAAAGACGCCCGCCAGCAGCAGGAACATGGCAGCAGAGAGCAGCGCCATCGCAAAATGCATCGGTTTCATACTTTCTCTACCTCCGGACGGCCCAGAATACCGGTCGGCATCACCAGCAGCACCAGAATCAGCAGCGCGAAGGAGACCACGTCTTTATATTCGGTGCTCAGGTAGGCAGAGGAGAGCGCTTCAGCCACGCCCAGAATCAGGCCACCGATCATCGCCCCTGGAATACTGCCGATCCCGCCGAGAACCGCTGCGGTGAAGGCTTTCATCCCGGCCATAAAGCCGATGTACGGGTTGATTACGCCGTAGAACTGGCCGAGCAGTACACCTGCCACTGCCGCCATCGCCGCACCAATGACAAAGGTCAGGGCGATCACGCGGTCGGTGTTAATGCCGAGCAGGCTTGCCATCTTCAGGTCTTCGGCACAGGCGCGACAGGCGCGGCCCATGCGGGAGTAACGGATGAAGATCGTCAGAGCCAGCATCGCCAGGAAGGTCACAATCCAGATAACCAGCTGCATGGTGGTAATCGATGCCGAGAAGTTTTCGCTGGCACCAACAATCCACTGGCCATTAAACAGGCTCGGCAGCGCCACGTCGCGCGACCCTTCGGTCAGGCTGACGTAGTTTTGCAGGAAGATGGACATCCCGATGGCGGAGATCAGCGCGATCAGACGCTTGGAGCTGCGCACCGGGCGATAGGCCACCCGTTCGATGCTCCAGCCGTAGGCGCTGGCAATCACAATCGCCCCAACAAATCCGGCGGCCACCAGCAGCCAGCTGCTGTCGATCCCCATCATCATTAGGGCGGCGATAATCATAAAGGAGACATAGCTGCCGATCATATACACCTCGCCGTGGGCGAAGTTGATCATGCCGATAATGCCGTACACCATCGTGTAGCCGATGGCGATCAGTGCATAGGTGCTTCCCAGCGTGACGCCGTTAAACATCTGCTGCAGGAAATAGAGAAACTGCTCGGACATAAATTAACCTTTCTGAACCCGCCCGGTCATGCCGGACGGTGGGATAGTGATTATTTGGCGACCGAGGATGATCCGTCGGCGTGCCACTGGAAGACTCCAAACTCAAATCCCTTCAGATCGCCTTTCTCGTCCCAGTTCAGCGGCCCAATCACGGTGTCTGCCCCGTGTGCTTTTAAATCTTTGATCAGATCCTGTGGCGCTTTGCTGCCGGTACGATCCATGGCGGTGGCCAGAGACTGCACGGCGGCATAGGTGATCCAGACGTACGGACCACTTGCGTCTTTCTTCTGTGCTTTCAGCGCTTCCACGATAGCGTTGTTCGCCGGATCCTGGTCATAGCGTTTTGGCATCGTTACCAGCATGCCTTCGCCCGCATCGCCCGCAATGTTGGACAGCGACGCATTACCCACGCCTTCTGGCCCCATAAACTGGGTTTTCAGACCGACCGAGCGCGCCTGACGCAGCATCTGACCCATTTCCGGGTAGTAACCACCGTAGTACACAAAGTCGATATTCTCTTTCTGCAGACGGGCCAGCAGCGCCGAGAAATCTTTCTCGCCCGCGGTAATGCCGTCGAAGAAGACTACGTTAGCGCCGCCTTTTTTCAGGCCGTCCTGCACCGAGCGGGCCAGCCCTTCGCCGTATTGCTGCTTATCGTGAATAATCGCGATGCGCTGCGGCTTCACTTTTTCGATGATGTATTTCGCGGCAGTCGGCCCCTGAGAGGAGTCCAGACCTGCGGTGCGCATGATGTTCTGATAACCGCGCTGCGTCAGCTCCGGATTGGTGGCCCCTGGGGTGATCATCAGAATGCCTTCATCTTCATAGATGTCAGACGCAGGCTGAGTGGATGAAGAGCAGAGATGGCCAATCACATACTGAATGCCATCGTTAACAATTTTGTTGGCAACGGCCACGGCCTGTTTTGGATCGCAGGCATCGTCATATTCCACGGCAACCAGTTTGTCGCCCTTAATGCCACCTTTAGCGTTGATGTCTTTAATTGCCTGGCGCGCGCCGTTGAACTCCATATCGCCCCACTGGGCAACAGGGCCGGACATCGCGCCTACCACAGCAACTTTAATATCGTCTGCCATTGCTGCCTGCGAAATCGCCAGTGCAACCATGCCCGCGATTATTGCTTTCGCGTTCATTTTCATTTCTGAATCCCCATTCATGACGTGATGTTTATATTTTGTTTTATTATGGTTAAAAAGCATTCTGTACTTTTAATGAACAACGCTATTTTTACCAGTGCCTTTAATGGTTTAGCGAGGTTTTTTAGCAAAAGCCAGACTAAAATCTCTATATTTCAGGCGATTAAGCAAAGATAATATTCTGAAATTTGCCAGAGATAAACAAATAAAAGTCCGGTTTGCAGCATAAAATAACGGTACAAAGAGCGGAATAAAACACTGCCTTGAAGGTTAATATTCTGCTTATTTTTCGATCCCTGCGTTTTATGGCTGCGCTTTTGACTGCTAAAAAAGTAATCAGCTAGAGAATGGATTTAAAAAGTGGAAGCGTCTGGCTGAATAAATTGAGTACACTGCCAACACTCTTTTTGATTTGGACACGCAGCTAATGAAACTGACCATCCACCGTCTGGTGAACTTTAGCTCCCAGGATCATATCGATCTGGGTAAAATCTGGCCGGAATATTCCCCCTCCTCGCTCACGGTGGATGACACTCATCGTATCTATGCCGCACGCTTTAACGAACGTTTGCTCGGGGCGGTGCGGATCACCCTGAGCGGCACTCAGGGGGCGCTGGACTCCCTGCGCGTGCGGGAGGTCACCCGTCGTCGCGGCGTGGGGCAATATTTGATTGAAGAAGTGCTTCGCGATAACCCGAGCGTGGCTTCGTGGTGGATGGCGGATGTCGGCGTGGAAGACCGCGCTGTGATGACGGCTTTTATGCAGGCGCTGGGGTTTGTGGAGCGGGAGAGTGGTTGGGAGCGGCGTTGTTAACAGAATTTTGTGCGGCCAGTTCCCCTCTAAAAGACCGCACCGAGCAGTCCCCTCTCCCCTATGGGGAGAGGGTTAGGGTGAGGGGTAGTTGTTTGCTCTTATTTCGCGTCGGTGGCAGTGCCATCCGCATGCCAGTCGAACACGCCGAACTCAAAGCCTTTCAGATCGCCCTTCTGATCCCAGGACAGCGGGCCCATGACGGTTTCAACAGAGTTCGCTTTCAGCCAGGTCGCGATTTCAGCCGGATCGGCTGACTGGTTCAGGCCCGCCTGCAGGGATTGCAGTGCCGCGTAGGTGGTCCACACGAATGCGCCGCTTGGATCCTGTTTCTTAGCTTTGATCGCATCCACGATCGGTTTGTTCGCCGGAACCTGATCGTAGTTCTTCGGCTTGGTCACCAGCAGGCCTTCGGCAGATTCACCGGCGATGTTAGACAGGGAAACGTTCGCTACGCCTTCCGGCCCCATGAACTGGGTTTTCAGACCGGCTGCACGCGCCTGACGCAGGATCTGGCCCATCTCCGGGTGGTAACCGCCGTAGTAAACGAAATCGATATTCTCTTTCTTCAGGCGCGCCACCAGGGTAGAGAAATCTTTCTCACCGGCGGTAATACCATCGAAGAACACCACAGTGGCATTAGCTTTTTTCAGGTTGTCCTGCACGGAGCGCGCCAGGCCTTCACCGTACTGCTGTTTATCATGAACAATGGCGATGCGCTTTGGCTTCACTTTATCAACGATATACTTCGCGGCGGTTGGGCCCTGGTCGGAGTCCAGACCGGTGGTACGCAGCGTCAGCTTATAGCCACGCGCGGTCAGCTCCGGCGCGGTCGCCGCTGGCGTGATCATCAGAATACCTTCGTCTTCATAGATGTCAGACGCAGGCTGGGTGGAAGAGGAACACAGGTGGCCGATAACGTATTTGATGCCATCGTTAACCACTTTGTTGGCTACGGCAACCGCTTGTTTCGGGTCACAGGCATCATCATATTTTACGATCTGCAGTTTTTCGCCTTTGATACCGCCCTTGGCATTAATGTCGGCCACCGCCTGTTCTGCACCTGTGAACTCCTGGTCGCCGTACTGCGCTACCGGACCGGACATGGCGCCCACGACAGCCACTTTAATATCAGCCTGAGCCATGGTGCTGAATGCCAACGCCATACATCCTGCCAGTAATGCTTTACCCTTCTTGTTCATCCTGAGAATCCCCATTGTTATGGTTATAACTTGTGTTGTGGTGTTGTTTTATGGCGCTTTATTTCGTTTATGCGTCTGCCGTGCGCGCCTTTTCAGCATACTCTGCTAAAACATACCCCATTTTTATCTATTTGGAATAGCTATTTTGAAATGTATATAAGGTAAGCGAGGCTTTAACGAGTCAGCGCACAGCGCAACGGTAAGTGTTTGCCAGAAGAGGGGATAACGCCCGGTCAGGCGCTAAAAAAACAAAACCCCCGAATGTGCATTCGAGGGTTTGCGGGAGACTTCGCGAAAATTACGCTTCGATAGCGGCGCGAAGTTTTTTCATGGCGTTCTTTTCAAGCTGACGCACACGCTCAGCGGAGACGCCGTAGCGGTCGGCCAGTTCCTGCAGCGTGGACTTGTTGTCTTCGTCCAGCCAGCGGGCGCGGATAATGTCCTGGCTGCGCTCGTCGAGACCTTCCATCGCGAAGCTCAGCTTGTTGGCGGCCTGCTCTTCCCAGTTGTCGTCTTCAATGCCGTCAGCAAAGTTAGACGATTTATCCTGCAGATACAGAACCGGTGCCATTGGCTGGCTATCCGACGCATCGTCGTCAGATGACATATCAAATGTCATGTCCTGCGCCGCCATGCGGGATTCCATTTCGCGCACGTCTTTGCTGGAAACACCCAGCTCGCGCGCCACCATTTCGACTTCGTCCTGATTGAACCAGCCCAGACGCTGCTTGGTTTTACGCAGGTTAAAGAACAGCTTACGCTGTGCTTTGGTGGTGGCCACTTTCACGATACGCCAGTTACGCAGCACGTATTCGTGGATTTCGGCTTTGATCCAGTGCACGGCGAAGGAGACCAGACGCACACCCACTTCCGGATTGAAGCGGCGCACCGCCTTCATCAGGCCGATGTTACCTTCCTGAATCAGATCCGCCTGCGGCAGGCCGTAGCCCGAGTAATTACGAGCAACGTGAACAACAAAGCGCAGGTGAGACAGGATCAGCGTCTTAGCTGATTCCAGGCAGCCCTGGTAATGCAGCTTTTCAGCGAGCTCCTTTTCTTCCTCAGCCGTCAACATCGGCCAGGTGTTAGCGGCCCGGATGTAAGACTCCAGGTTACCAACAGGGGCTAAAGCTAAAGTTTGCATTTCTTTGGTCATTCATTCCTCTCAATCTATTTCTTCTGGCGGCGGTTTGTCCCCATCAGGCAACGAACATGCCAGAACTAACGAGCAACGAGAATATCATTCACACTTTTATCAGACAGTGATTTTATCCACAAGTTCCGACTGAAACCTGGGATAAATTACGCACAAAATGTGACGTAGAGATGATTGTGCTGGGGCAGAAACATCAGATGTTCTTTCCCTGCACGAGCGGTCCTCAATGCAGGGAAAGATTATATCAGAGATTTTTTAGTCGGGGGTAAAGTGACGTAAATGTTGCACAGTTGCTAACCAGGCGGCGATCCAGCCGATCATCGAGCACACCAGCAGCAGTAACAGGCACTCGTCGAAAGATAAGCCGCTGATATCAAACTTTGTTCCAAAAACCTGCGCCACATCGGTGACGGCGGCAGAGAGACGCATCACCAAAATTTCTGACAATATCAGTGAAAGAAATGCACCAGCAAAACCGAGCAACGCACCGCCGTACAGGAACGGACGCAGGATAAAACCGTCTGTAGCACCGATAAGCTTTTGCACGTTAATGGTATCGCGACGGGCAAAGATGCTCAGACGCACGCTGTTACCGATCACAAGGAACACCGCGGCGACCATCAGCACGCCGATCATCGCCGCCACCCGGCCAACCAGCCCGGTCAGCGCCGACAGACGGGCAAACCAGCTGTCGTCCATGCGGACTTCATCGATCCCGTTGATGCGCGAAACGCGATCGCGCAGGGTGTTCAGCGACTCGGTACCCTGAAAATCCAGCTTCGGGATCACCACCGCCACGGCGGGCAGCGGGTTCTCTTCCAGCATATCCAGCGCGCCGCCAAACCCGGACCAGTTGCGGAACTCGCCCAGCGCCTCTTCGCGCGACAGGTAGTTGACCTTCTCAACACCCTGCTCGGACTGCAGCTGCCCCACCACCTGCGCCGCCGCATTATCGTCGAGCGCTTTGTCGAGATAGACGGTGATCTGCGGGGACGGATAGTACTGCGATGCCGCCTGGTTAACGTTTTTGTACACCATGTAGCAGACGCTTGGCAGCGTCAGCGAAATGGCGATAACCATGATCGTCAGGAAGGTGGCGAGCGGTTTGCTCTTCAGATCCTGCAGCGCGCCGTGGAAGGCATACCGCACCTGCTCGTTAAACACATTGGTCTTGCGCGAGTTTGGCTTCGGCGACGACTTACTGCGCTTAGGCACGTTGCGATTGCTGTCGCCGCCCTGGGGCTTACGGAAACGGTCAAATCGATTACCCATCTGCCGAATCTGGTTTATTGCATCACGCTTATTCACCGCGGCCTCCGTGCAAGTGACCGTCGCTCAGCGTCAGCATGCGGTACGAACGACGGGAGATAAGGCCCATGTCGTGCGTCGCCATCAGTACTGTCACCCCAACGCGGTTAAATTCCTCAAACAGACGCAGGATCCCTTCGGAAAGGGCTTCGTCCAGGTTACCGGTCGGTTCATCCGCCAGCAGTACCGCCGGTTTGTTCACCACCGCGCGCGCAATGCCCACACGCTGCTGTTCACCGCCGGAAAGCTGAATCGGAAAGTTTTTCGCTTTGTCCAACAGCCCGACCTTATCCAGCGCCGCCGACACGCGACGACGAATATCATCCCCGCTGGCACCCGCAATAATCAGCGGGATAGCCACATTGTCGAATACCGTGCGGTCCATCAGCAGATGGTGATCCTGGAAAATCATGCCTATCTGGCGACGCAGAAACGGCACTTCACGGTTTTTCAGGCGGCTGATGTCGTGACCGCCGAACAAGATTTTGCCGGTGCTTGGCCGTTCAATCCCGCAGATAAGCTTGAGCAGGGTACTTTTCCCCGCGCCGGAGTGGCCGGTCAGAAATGCCATCTCGCCCTGCTGCAGGTGGAAGTTAACCCCCTGCAGCGCTTGTCTCCCACCGAGATAGGCCTTGCTGACGTGTTCAAAGCGAATCATTGTTAATCCTCTCGGGCAAAAAGTGCCTCAATAAAGTCGCCCGATTTAAACGGACGCAAATCTTCGATACGTTCGCCAACGCCAATGTAGCGGATAGGAATACCAAACTGATCCGCCACCGAGAAGATCACCCCGCCTTTCGCGGTGCCATCCAGCTTGGTCAGCGTAATCCCGGTCAATCCTACCGCTTCATGGAACAGCTTCGCCTGGCTGATGGCGTTCTGTCCGGTGCTGGCGTCAATGGTCAGCATCACTTCATGCGGCGCATCGACATCCAGCTTTTTCATGACGCGGACGATCTTCTTCAGTTCTTCCATCAGGTGCGCTTTGTTTTGCAGGCGCCCTGCGGTATCGGCAATCAGCACGTCGACATTACGCGCTTTCGCCGCCTGAATGGCGTCAAAAATCACCGAGGCGGAGTCTGCGCCCGTGTGCTGGGCAATCACCGGAATGTTGTTGCGCTGGCCCCACACCTGCAGCTGCTCTACCGCAGCGGCACGGAAGGTATCACCCGCGGCCAGCATCACCGATTTGCCCTGCTGCTCGAACTGACGCGCCAGTTTGCCAATGGTGGTGGTTTTACCCACCCCGTTGACGCCCACCATCAGAATAACAAATGGCGTTTTGCCTTCAATATTAAGCGGTTCGTCCACTTTTGCGAGGATTTCACCCATCTCATCTTTCAGCAGGCCGTACAGCGCTTCGGCGTCGCGCAGCTGTTTACGGCTGGCGCTTTCGGTCAGGCTGCTGATAATCTTGCGGGTGGTTTCCACCCCAACGTCGGCGATCAGCAGCTGTTCTTCCAGCTCTTCAAAGAGATCATCGTCGATTTTCTTCCCGCGGAACAGACTGATAAATCCGGAACCGAGGTTTTCTTTGGTCTTGATCAGGCTACGTTTCAGGCGGGCGAAGAAACCTTCTTTGGTCGGTTTTTCCTGCTCCTGAACCACCTCTTCTACCGGGACGTCTTCTTCAATCGGGACAACGATATCGGCTTCTTCTGCCGCTTCTGCTGCCAGCGCCTGCGCTTCCAGCTCTTCGTCGCTGATTTCAGCGTCAATTTCCGTTTCCGGGAGGTACTCTTCCGGGAGCGTTTCTTCAATCTCCTGGGCGATCTCTTCCGGCAGCGGCAGCTCTTCGTGCTCTACCGCCTGCGGTGGGGCAGTCTCAACCACCGGCTCAACAATCTCTTCCACCACTACGGCCACGGGTTCTGGCTCTGGTTCTGGCTCTACGGCAACAAACGCTGGCTCAACTGGCTGTGGTTTTTCGCTCTCCTGAACCTGCTCAGTGACCTCAACCACCTCTTCAGCGAAGGCCTCAGTCTCTTCTTTGCTGTGGGTCTGCGGTTCTGCTTCTACGTCTGCGACGGTCTCAACAGGGGTTTCAGGCTGCGGCTGTTCAACAACCGCGGGCTGTTCTGCGATCGGTTGTTCTTCGTTCTGCTGCTCGGTTTCCTGCTCTTTTTGACCAAAGCCCAGCCAGGAAAAGAAGCCACGTTTTTTCTCTTTTGCCATCTGCGACTACACCCCTCGCGGTTAATTACTGGCGCTATATACATGGAAGCTAAAAAAATGATGAAATAGTTTATCACTTAACTTAACGCACATCACCGCCTGCAAGCGCAGGCCGTCGGTGTACCCGAGCAAAGATATGAAGAAACCCAACCGTGCCGCAGCAGGTCAGATCCGCATTATCGGCGGCCAGTGGCGAGGCCGTAAACTGCCGGTGCCGGATAGCCCCGGTCTGCGCCCGACCACCGATCGCGTTCGCGAGACGCTGTTTAACTGGCTGGCCCCTTCAATGGTAGATGCCCGTTGCCTGGACTGCTTCGCCGGAAGCGGCGCCCTCGGGCTCGAAGCCCTGTCGCGCTATGCCGCCAGCGCCACGCTGCTGGAGATGGATCGCAGCGTTTCCCAGCAGTTACAGCAAAACCTGGCCTCGCTGAAAGCGACGCACGCCAAAGTGGTCAATACTAACGCCCTGGCCTTCCTTGCACAGGCAGGTACGCCGCACGATGTGGTATTTGTCGATCCGCCGTTTCGCAAAGGCCTGCTCGAAGAGACGCTGACGCTGCTGGAAAACAACGGCTGGTTGGCGGATGATGCCCTGATCTACGTCGAAAGCGAGGTAGAGAATGGGTTACCACCGGTGCCGGCCCACTGGAATCTACACCGGGAGAAAGTGGCCGGTCAGGTCGCCTATCGCCTTTATCACCGTCAATCTCAAGGAGAGACCGATGCCGGTACTGATTAATCTGGGTCGTTTACTGATGCTGGGGGTCTGGGCATTTCTGATCCTTAACCTTGTGCATCCGTTCCCGCGTCCGATGAATATCTTCGTCAACGTGGCGCTGATTTTTACCTCGTTTATGCATGCCCTGCAGATGGTAATGCTGAAAAGCGGCCTGCCGAAGGATGGCCCACCAATGACCGGCTGGCAGCAGCTGCGGGTGTTTATTTTCGGCGTGTTTGAGCTGCTGGTGTGGATGAAGAAGTTTAAAGCGCAGGCGAAGAAATAGGCCGTCTGATGCCCTCACCCTAACCCTCTCCCACAGGGAGAGGGGACCGTTCAAGCTCCCTCTCCCAAGGGGAGAGGGCCGGGGTGAGGGGAAAATCACGGCACGTTCTCAAACCCCTCAAACCGCGATCCCTTGTAACTCAACACGCCTTTATCCCCCACCGTCAGCTGATGGTACTGCTTTTCGTCCAGCCGAAACGTCATCTCCAGGCCGCCGTTTTCCGGCTTAAAGCTCGCCTCATAGCGCATCGACGTGCCAGCGGGCGTGACCTGCTGCTGGCGGGAGCGCCGGTCGTTAATCGCTTTTTCCCGTTTATTGCTCACCACCACCCGTTTTTCCAGCAGCGGCGCGGCATCGTTATCGGCCTTGTCCCGGCGCTGCTGCACAAAGCGAAATGACGCGGCAATCACGATAATCGCCAGCACGATAATAAAAAAAAGCGGCATCTTGCTCATTGGACAATCCTATAAGACCAGGCTGAAATCAGGATAGCGCGCGACACAGAGCATTGCCATTGGCCCGCTTGCGCCACTACACTGAACTGAAACTGTTTATTCAACAATAACAGATACAGGGACTTAATATGCTTTGGTCATTTATCGCTGTCTGTTTCTCCGCATGGCTGTATGTCGATGCGTCCTACCGTGGCCCGGCCTGGCAGCGCTGGGTGTTTAAACCCGTCACGCTGTTGCTCCTGCTGCTGCTGGCCTGGCAGGCACCGATGTTTAATGCTGTCAGCTACCTCGTTCTCGCCGGACTGTGCGCGTCGCTGGCAGGTGACGCCCTCACCCTGCTGCCGCGCCAGCGCCTGCTGTATGCCGTGGGCGCGTTCTTCTTATCGCATCTGCTTTACACCATCTATTTTGCCAGCCAGATGACGCTGTCATTCTTCTGGCCGCTGCCGCTGGCGCTGCTGGTGATGGGTGCCCTGCTGATTGCGGTGGTCTGGACGCGGCTGGAAGAGATGCGCTGGCCGGTGTGTACCTTTATCGCCATGACGCTGGTGATGGTGTGGCTGGCGGGGGAACTGTGGTTCTTCCGCCCGACCGCGCCTGCCCTGTCGGCCTTCCTCGGTGCCACCTTGCTGCTGCTGGGGAATATCGTCTGGCTGGGTAGCCACTATCGCCGCCGCTTCCGCGCTGATAACGCGATTGCGGCCGCCTGCTACTTCGCCGGGCACTTCCTGATTGTGCGTTCGCTGTATATCTAAATAAGCCTTGACTCTGGAGTCGACTCCAGAGTGTAGACTGCGGTAAATGAGAAGATTATCATTACCGGAGAATGCCATGTCGACTCCAGACAGTTCTAAAAAAGTGCCGAAATTTTCGGCACTTAAGCTTACTCCCGCCCCTGCTCACAGCGATTGCTGCGCCTCAAACGCCTGCGAAACGCAGGTTGAAAGCGTGCCGCTCGCAGACGGCCAGCGTTACAGCTGGGTGGTCAACGGGATGGACTGCGCCGCCTGCGCGCGGAAAGTTGAAAATGCGGTGAAGCAGATCCAGGGCGTCAACCACGTCCAGGTGCTGTTCGCCACCGAAAAGCTGCTGGTCGATGCGGCCAGCAACATCACCGCCCAGGTCGAAGCGGCGGTGGCGAAGGCAGGCTATACGCTGCGCGACGCCAACGCCCCGGCTGAAAAAACCTCCCCTCTGCGCGATAACCTGCCGCTCATCACCTTGATCGTGATGATGGCCCTGAGCTGGGGTCTGGAGCAGTTCAACCACCCGCTCGGCAACCTCGCCTTTATCGCCACCACCCTTATCGGGCTCTACCCGGTTGCCCGTCAGGCGCTGCGTCTGATGAAAAGCGGCAGCTGGTTTGCCATTGAAACGCTGATGAGCGTGGCCGCCATCGGGGCCCTGTTTATCGGTGCCACGGCAGAAGCGGCAATGGTGCTGCTGCTGTTTTTAATCGGTGAACGTCTCGAAGGCTGGGCTGCCAGCCGGGCGCGTAAGGGCGTGAGCGCACTGATGGCGCTAAAGCCAGAAACCGCGACCCAGGTGATAAACGGTGAGCGCAAAACCGTGCCGATTGCCAACCTGCGCCCGGGCGATGTGATTGAAGTGGCGGCAGGCGGACGTCTGCCT
>NZ_JBOGBT010000113.1:0-7369 GCF_051656365.1 Silvania sp.
CTCTCCGTAAAAGGGAGAGGGAGAAGGGCGGAGCAGAAGATGAGATTGTGCAGTGACAGTCCCCTCTCCCCGATGGGGAGAGGGTTAGGGTGAGGGGTGACTACTTACGACGCTGACGAAGGCTCATCAACACGGCACCAAAGCCGAATAACGCCGTCAGGATCCACACTGGCCAGTTGCCGGTGCGGGCGTAAGGCGTCAGGCCTGTGGTCGGCGTAACGCGGGTAGTGAGCACCTGACGGGTGAACTGCGGGATCATGGCCTGGATTTCACCCTGCGGACCAATCACGGCGGTAATGCCGTTGTTGGTACTGCGCAGCAGCGGACGGGCCAGCTCCAGGGAGCGCATCCGCGCCATCTGGAAGTGTTGCCACGGGCCAATCGACTTACCAAACCACGCATCGTTAGAGATGGTCAGTAAGAAATCCGTATCAGGGCGGAAATTATCCCGAACCTGTTCACCCAAAATGATCTCGTAGCAGATGGCAGCGGTTAGCAAAAAGCCGTGCGCGCTTAACTGAGGCTGGACGTACGAGCCACGGCTAAAGGAGGACATCGGCAAATCGAAGAACGGTGCCAGCGGGCGCAGAATCGATTCCAGCGGGACAAACTCACCAAACGGCACCAGGTGATTTTTGTTGTAGCGGTTGCGCGACTCATAGCTGTAAGGATTGTCTTTTCCCAGCGTGATGATGCTGTTGTAAGTGTCGTAACGATTTTGCTTATTCAGGCGTGCATCAACGATACCGGTGATAAGCGTGGTGTTACGCGCACGCAGCAGATCGTCCATCATGCTGAGAAAACGCTGCTGGTTAATCTCCAGATCCGGAATAGCCGACTCAGGCCAGATTATCAGCTGCGACTTGCCCATTTCGGTCTGGGTCGCATCAAGGTAGATTTTCAGGGTGTTAACCAGCTGATTTTCATCCCACTTGAGCGACTGGGGAATATCACCCTGCACCATCGACACCTGGGTAGCGCGTTCCGGCTCAAGGGTAAACCACTGGATGTAACGCAGCGGGAAGGGCAGGGCAAACAGCACCAGCGCCATCACCAGCGGACGCCAGTTGCGCTGGGCCAGAGCCAGCACCAGCAGGCCGCTCACCACCATCAGCAGGAAGTTGATCGCCTCAACGCCCAGCACTGGTGCCAGGCCTTTCAGCGGGCCGTCAATCTGGCTGTAGCCAAACTGCAGCCACGGGAAACCGGTCAATACCCAGCCGCGCAGGAATTCGCTTATCTGCCAGACCACCGGGGCGGCAATGGCGACGCGCAGCCAGCTGGTTTTCGGCCACAGGCGCGAGAGGATCCCGGCGAACAGGCCGGTATACAGCGAGAGATACGCCGCCAGCAGCACCACGAGGAACACGTTAACCGGGCCAGGCATGCCGCCAAACTGGGCAATACTGACGTACACCCAGTTAATGCCGGAGCCAAACAGGCCGAGCCCCCAGAAGTAACCAATCGCCGCCGCCTGAACAGGGCGTCGGTTCAGGGTCAGGCCCTGGAGCCCCATCAGGGAGAGAAGCGCGGCAGGCCAGATATCATAAGGGGAAAAAGCCAGCGTACCGCTGGCTCCGAATAACAGCGCCAGCAGCAGACGTATGCGCTGGCGTTCAAGCAGTGAGGCAAATGCCATTTAAATCAATCATCCAGTGTGGGTTGCGGAGCATCGTCCGGCATTCTGACATGAACCTGAATAATACGTCGACTGTCGGCCATGGCGACCTTGAACTGGTAACCGTCAATGTCCACGGTTTCGCCCCGCGCTGGGAGGTGGCCAAAGGCCTGCATCACCAGCCCGCCGATGGTATCCACTTCATCGTCGCTGAAATGGGTGCCAAAGGTGTCGTTAAAATCTTCGATCGGCGCCAGAGCGCGCACGGTCCAGGTGTGACGACTCAACTGACGGAAGTCGATATCCTCTTCTTCGTCATATTCATCTTCGATTTCACCGACAATCAGTTCGAGAATATCTTCGATGGTCACAAGGCCGGAAACACCGCCAAATTCATCGATAACAATCGCCATGTGGTAACGCTGGGAGCGAAACTCTTTCAGCATGCGGTCAACCCGTTTACTTTCCGGGACAACGACCGCCTGGCGTAACACTTTTTCCATGCTGAAGGCTTCAGATTCACTGCGCATAAACGGCAGCAGATCTTTGGCCATCAAAATCCCTTCGATGTGATCTTTATCTTCGCTGATGACCGGGAAACGCGAGTGGGCGGACTCGATAATGACATCGAGGCACTCCTCCAGGGTCTGGTTGCGTTTCAGGGTAATCATCTGCGAGCGGGGGATCATGATGTCGCGAACGCGCTGGTCGGCGATGTCCATTACCCCTTCGAGCATTTCACGCGTATCTTCGTCGATAAGCTCGTTCTGCCCGGAATCACGGATCAGCTCCAGTAGTTCGTCACGGTTTTTAGGTTCACCGTGGAAAAGCTGGCTCAGAAGGAGGGAGAAAAATCCCTTTTTGCTGTTTGGTGTGTCGCTACTGTGTGAATTGTCGTCGCTCATGGCGTTTGTTAAGGGTTCTCTTGTTGGTGTTCAGTTAGCCGCAGCGGACCTTGGTCAGACGCGACGGCACATAAAGTGGATACGGCGGAAGACCGCCGTACAGACTACTCTTTCTCGGCAATGTACGGATCCTCATAGCCCAGAGCAAGCATTATCTCTGTCTCGAGGGATTCCATCTCTTCCGCTTCGTCGTCTTCAATATGATCGTAGCCCAGCAGATGCAGGCTGCCGTGTATCACCATGTGCGCCCAGTGGGCGTCGAGCGGCTTTTGCTGCTCCTTCGCTTCCTGTTCAACCACCTGGCGACAGATGATCAAATCACCCAGCAGCGGCAGCTCGATGCCTGGCGGCGCTTCAAACGGGAAGGAGAGCACGTTAGTCGGTTTATCTTTCCCGCGATAGGTCAGGTTCAGCTCGTGGCTTTCGGCCTCATCCACCAGACGCACGGTGACTTCTGACTCTTCCTGGAACTGCGGGATCACCGCATCCAGCCACGCCTGGAACTGGCTCTCTTCCGGCAAACCGGAATTGTCTTCACATGCCAGCTGTAAATCGAGGATAACCTGACTCATTTCTGCTCTTGCTCCTGGGCTTCGCGTTTGCGTTCCGCGGCCTGTTCTGCTTTACGTTTTTGTTCGGCTTCTTCC
Source organism: Silvania sp. (assembly GCF_051656365.1). Taxonomy (NCBI): domain Bacteria; kingdom Pseudomonadati; phylum Pseudomonadota; class Gammaproteobacteria; order Enterobacterales; family Enterobacteriaceae; genus Silvania; species Silvania sp. Next base: position 3,171 of record NZ_JBOGBT010000113.1, read on the forward strand.
CACGCCTCATAGGCAGTGACGATGCGGGCAACCACCGGGTGGCGTACCACGTCTTCGCTGTGGAAGAAGTTAAAACTGATTTCATCGACGTCTGCCAGCACTTCAATGGCGTGACGCAGTCCGGATTTGGTGCTACGCGGCAGGTCGACCTGGGTGATATCGCCGGTGATGACCGCTTTCGAGTTAAAGCCGATACGGGTCAGGAACATCTTCATCTGTTCGATAGTGGTGTTCTGGCTCTCATCAAGAATGATAAAGGCATCGTTCAGCGTGCGCCCACGCATGTAGGCCAGCGGAGCCACTTCGATGACGTTACGTTCTATCAGCTTCTCGACCTTCTCAAAGCCGAGCATCTCGAACAGCGCATCGTACAGCGGGCGCAGATACGGGTCGACCTTCTGGCTCAAATCGCCGGGTAAAAAGCCCAGCTTTTCGCCGGCTTCAACGGCCGGACGGGTGAGCAGAATACGGCGGATCTCCTGACGCTCCAGCGCATCTACGGCGGCGGCAACGGCAAGATAGGTTTTACCGGTACCCGCCGGGCCCACCCCGAAGGTGATGTCATGATCGAGAATGTTGGCGATGTACTGCGCCTGATTTGGCGTGCGAGGCTTAATGACCCCACGCTTGGTTTTGATATGGATAACTTTGCCGAATTGCGGCACGCTCTCCGCGCTCTGTTCCAGCACCCGGGCTTCTTTGATCGCCAGATGAAGCTTGTCCGGTTCAATATCCTGCGTTTGACCGCGCATCGGGGCAGTATCGACGTACAGGCTGTGGAGAATATCCGCAGCCGCATTGACGCAGATGGCGCGTCCGGTGAGTTTGAAATGGTTATCGCGACGATTAATTTCGATACCCAGACGTCGCTCCAGTTGTTTGATGTTGTCATCAAACGGCCCGCACAGGCTCAGCAGGCGAGCGTTGTCTGCTGGCTCAAGGGTAATTTCACGCGTATCTATGTTCAAACCGTTCCTCTTATGTCTCGGTTGCCAGAAAGCAAAGGGTCTGTCTCATGAAATTATTCACGCCAGAGAATAAAGGCGCAAGCATTGCGAAATATATGGGGGACAGGAGGGGGAAATACAAGGCCTGCCAGAAATGGCAGGCCTCAGAGATCACGGCTGATAAACGCCGACGCCCAGATCGTTTTCTTTGCGGGTACGCGCAATGATGGATTCTGGCGTTTGTGCCACCCGCAGGCCCATCTCCTCTTCGGTACGTACCAGTCTGCCGCGCAGGGAGTTGGTCAGCACTTCCTGGATTTCGATGTCGACGAATTTACCCACCAGATCTGGCGTTCCTTCGAAGTTCACCACCCGGTTATTTTCGGTTCGGCCAGACAGCTGCATGATGCTCTTCCGCGATGTACCTTCCACCAGCACGCGCTGAACGGTGCCGAGCATGCGACGGCTCCAGGCGGTGGCCTGCTGGTTAATGCGATCCTGCAGAATATACAGGCGCTGCTTTTTCTCCTCTTCCGGCACGTCGTCAACCATATCGGCGGCAGGCGTTCCGGGACGGGCAGAGAAGATGAAGCTATAACTCACGTCGAAGTTCACCTCACCGATGATCTTCATGGTGCGCTCGAAATCGTCCGTGGATTCACCCGGGAAACCGACGATGAAGTCAGAGCTTATCTGAATATCCGGGCGTGCTTCACGCAGCTTGCGAATGATCGATTTATATTCCAGCGCGGTATGGGTGCGGCCCATCAGGTTAAGCACGCGGTCGGAACCGCACTGGATCGGCAGGTGCAGGAAGCTCACCAGCTCTGGTGTATCGCGATAGACATCAATGATGTCATCGGTGAATTCAATCGGGTGGCTGGTGGTAAAGCGGATCCGGTCGATACCGTCAATGGCCGCCACCAGACGCAGCAGGTCGGCGAACGAGCCGGTGCTGCCGTCGTAGTTCTCACCGCGCCAGGCGTTAACGTTCTGGCCGAGCAGGTTCACTTCACGTACGCCCTGGGCCGCCAGCTGGGCGACCTCAAACAGGATGTCATCGCAGGGACGGCTCACTTCCTCACCGCGGGTGTAGGGCACCACACAGTAAGTACAATATTTGTTGCAGCCTTCCATAATAGATACGAAGGCGGTCGGGCCATCGGCACGCGGTTCCGGCAGACGGTCAAATTTTTCGATTTCCGGGAAGCTGACATCGACCACCGGGCTGCGATCGCCACGAACGGAGTTGATCATCTCTGGCAAGCGATGCAGTGTCTGTGGGCCAAAGACGATATCCACGTAGTGAGCGCGGGTACGAATCAGTTCACCTTCCTGCGAGGCGACACAGCCGCCCACGCCAATGATGATGTCCGGATTTTTCTTTTTGAGAAGTTTCCAGCGACCTAACAGATGGAAGACTTTTTCCTGCGCTTTTTCACGGATTGAGCAGGTATTAAGCAGCAGCACATCGGCTTCTTCTGCATGTTCAGTCAGTTGATATCCGTGGGTAGCATCCAGCAGATCGGCCATCTTCGATGAATCGTATTCGTTCATCTGACAGCCCCAGGTTTTTATATGGAGTTTTTTAGTCATCGACTTGCTCGGGCTCAGGATTGCAAGCCGCATAGTGTAATGCTTTGGTGTGGTTGTGACCAGTATGAAGGTTGTCAGCCTCAAGGCAAAAAATCCGGTAAACTTAGGGGATTCTTCAATAAGGACAATTGACCATGACTATCCAACAAACCGGGATCGCCGTTGTCGGCGGCGGTATGGTCGGCGGGGCGCTGGCGCTGGGGCTGGCGCAACACGGGTTTGACGTAACGGTGATAGAGCAGGCGGCGCCGCCTGCATTTGATGAGACACAGCAGCCAGATGTGCGTATTTCCGCCATCAGCGCCGCGTCCGTTGAACTGCTGCGCGGGCTGGGCGTCTGGGACGCGGTGCTGGCAATGCGCGCGCACCCTTATCGTCGGCTGGAGACCTGGGAGTGGGAAAACGCCCACGTGGTGTTTGACGCCACCGAGCTTAAGCTCCCGCTGCTGGGCTATATGGTTGAAAACAACGTACTGCAGCAGGCGCTCTGGCAGGCACTGGACGCGCATCCGCAGGTGACGCTGCGCGTACCTGCGTCGATAAAGGCGATGCACCGTCACAACGATCAGCATCTGATCGCGCTGGATAACGGTGACGAATTGCGAGTAAAACTGCTGATTGGCGCCGACGGGGCGAATTCCCGGGTGCGGGAAATGGCCGGAATTGGCATCCACGCCTGGCAGTATCAGCAATCCTGCATGCTGGTCACCGTCGCCTGTGAAAACGAACCGGGCGACAGCACCTGGCAGCATTTTACCCCGAACGGTCCGCACGCGTTTTTACCGCTTTTCGATCGCTGGGCCTCTCTGGTGTGGTACGACACCCCTGCGCGCATTCGTCAGCTACAGGGGCTGACGATGGACCAACTGCAGCGTGAGATCGGCCACCATTTCCCGGCGCGGCTGGGCAAGGTTACGCCGGTTGCCGCAGGCGCATTCCCTCTTACCCGCCGCCATGCGCTGAGCTATGTGCGTGAGGGTCTGGCACTGGTGGGCGACGCAGCGCATACCATTCACCCCCTGGCAGGGCAGGGGGTGAATCTGGGCTATCGCGACGTAGAGGCGCTGTTGGATGTCTTAAGCAGCGCTCGCAGTCACGGTGAAGCCTGGGCCAGCCAGCAGGTGCTTAAGCGCTATCAGACGCGTCGCATGGCGGATAATTTCCTGATGCAGTCGGGGATGGATCTGTTTTACGCGGGATTCAGCAACGATCTCGGCCCAGTGCGTATTCTGCGCAATATCGGCCTGATGGCGGCCGAGCGCGCGGGCGGTCTGAAACGCCAGGCGTTAAAATACGCGCTCGGACTCTAAGCGGTTTTTCCCCTCTCCTTTTGGGAGAGGGCCAGGGTGCGGGGAACACACCACTCTGTCCCCAAAGCACAAAAACAAAAAAGCCCGCAGAGCGGGCTTTTTTGCTGTTAAGTGGCTGGGGTACGAGGATTCGAACCTCGGAATGCTGGTATCAGAAACCAGAGCCTTACCGCTTGGCGATACCCCAACAATTTTTTCTAGTTTACCGAAATAATCGATAAATTTCTAATTTGGTGGCTACGACGGGATTCGAACCTGTGACCCCATCATTATGAGTGATGTGCTCTAACCAACTGAGCTACGTAGCCGATACTAGCATATTCTTCGATGGCTGGGGTACCTGGAT